>JAKEEW010000562.1 GCA_022616375.1 Sporichthyaceae bacterium | reverse complement strand
GTGCTGGCCGACACCAACGACTTCCGCAGCGCGCAAGAGCTGCACGCGATCTTGCGAAGCCGCGGTGAGCGGGTCGGGCTGACCACCGTGTACCGGACCCTGCAGGCGCTGGCCGATGCCGGCCAGGTCGACCTGCTGCGCAGCACCGATGGCGAGACCGTTTACCGCCGGTGCAGCAGCGAGGCACACCACCACCACCTGGTGTGCCGCAAGTGTGGGCGCACCGTCGAGGTGGAGGGACCGGACGTGGAGCGCTGGGCGGAAAAGGTCGGCGCCTCGCACGGGTTCGTCGATGTCACCCATACCGTCGAGGTGTTCGGCACCTGCCCGGACTGCGCCGGTAACGGATCCCCCACCATCACGCAGCGTGATCGGAGTCGGACCTAGACCGGGACCTAGACCGGGTCGTTCGGCTGCGCACCGCCGTAGCGGCGGTCCCGGTCGGCGTACATCTCGATAGCGCGCCAGAGGTCGCGCCGGTCGAAGTCGGGCCACAGCGTGTCGAGGAACACCAGCTCGGCGTACGCGGACTGCCAGAGCAGAAAGTTGGACGTGCGCTGCTCCCCGGACGAGCGGACGAACAGGTCAACATCCGGGATGTCCGGTTCGTAGAGGTAGCGGGCAATCGTTCGCTCGTCCACCTTGTCGGGGTTCAGCCTCCCGGCGGCCGCAAGCGCGGCGATCCGGCTGGCCGCGTCCGCGATCTCGGCCCGGCCGCCGTAGTTCACGCAGAACTGCAACGTGATGACGTCGTTGTGCTTGGACAGCTCCTCGGCGTACTCCAGCTCCTTGATCACGCTGCGCCACAACCGCGGCCGCCGGCCGGCCCAGCGCACCCGGACCCCGCGCTCGTGCAGCATGTCCCGGCGGCGGTGGATCACATCCCGGTTGAAGCCCATCAAAAAGCGCACCTCGTCCGGCGACCGGCGCCAGTTCTCGGTAGAGAACGCGTACGCCGACAGGTACTTCACCCCGACCTCGATGGCACCCTCGATCACGTCGAACAGCGCGGCCTCGCCAGCCTCGTGCCCCGCGGTCCTGGGTAGCCCGCGCTGCTTGGCCCAGCGACCGTTGCCGTCCATCACGATCGCGACGTGCCTGGGCACCAGATCGGCCGGGATTTTCGGGGGGCGGGCGCCGCTGGGATGCGGGTCGGGCGGGCGGACCGGAAGGCTCCGCCGGCCGGCTGTGCCGACCACCCGGGCGGTACGACGGATCACCCACGCTCCACGAGTCGGAACGAGCGCACGTCACGCTCGAGATGCCACTGCGAGTACGCCGCCACGATGCCAGAGGCCTCCGTGCGGCTGCGCGGCTGGCTGGCCTCGGCAACCTCCCAGTCCCCGGACAGCAACGCGGCCAGCAGGGACATCGTCTCAACCGACGGGGCAACCGAACCGGGCGGGCGGCACTGCGAGCAGACCGCACCCCCGGCGGAGACGTTGAGGTAGGGCTGTGGACCATCCCGCCCGCACCGCACGCAGGCGCCGAAGCTCGGCGCGTAGCCGGCCACCGCCAGCGATCGGAGCAGGTAGGAGTCGAGGACCAGCCCCGGCTCCCGGCAACCCTCGCCCAGCGCGCGCAGGCCGCCTACCAGGAGCAGGTATTGCTGGACGGCCGGCTCGCGCTCCTGGTCGGTGAGCTTCTCGGCCACTTCGAGCATCGCGGTGCCGGCGGTGTAGCGCGGATAGTCCGCGGTGATCGGCTCGCCGAACGGGTCGAGCATCTCCGCCTGGGTGATCACGTCGAGGCTGCGCGCGGTGGCGAACTGCAGGTCGACGTGGGTGAACGGCTCGAGCCGGGAGCCGAACCTGGACGAGGTGCGGCGCACCCCCTTGCCGACCGCCCTGATCCGTCCGTGGGACCTGGTGAGCACCGTGATGATCCGGTCGGCCTCACCCAGCTTGTGGGTGCGCAGCACGACGCCGACGTCCCGATACAGGCTCACCCGCCCATTCTGCCTGGCAGAGCCGACCGAACCGGAGTAGCGCCGTGGCCAAACCCAGTTGACCGATGCCGCAGAATGTCCGGCGTGACGCGACCAATCGACCGGATCGAGCGCTACTACGACGCGGTGCCGCGCCCGGCCGCCCGGGTCGAGGAGATCGGGCCGTTCTCCCTGTTCGTCTCGACGGCGGCGCCCTGGCCATACTACGCCCGACCCCGGCTCGGCGGTGACCCGCACGAGTTCAGCGCGGCCGAGGTCAGTCAGGTCAGGCAGCGGCAGCGCGAGTTGCGGCTGCCCGAGGCGTTCGAGTGGGTGCAGGAGGTCAGTCCGGGGCTGCTGGCCGCAGCCACCGCGGCCGGGCTCGCGGTCGCGGAGCTGCCACTACAGCTGCTCGCCGGGGCCGGGCCGGATTCGCGAGCCGTAGGCGGCACCGCCGGGTCGGTCCCTAACCCATTGGTGCGGGTGCGGTTGCTCGACCCAGACGATCCGGCCCTGGCGGCCGCGCAGGCGGTCGCGTCGGTGGGGTTTGCCCACGGCGGCACCGCGATCGGCACCGCCGGCACGGCCGAACGGGACCGCTCGGTCGGCGAGCAGCGCAAGGACGCGCACCAGCTACTACGCAGCCGGATCCGGACCGGGGCGACGGTGGTCGCAGTGGCCGAGGACGCCACCGGCCCGATCGGGGTGGGCAGTCACCAGCCGATGGACGGCGTCACCGAGATCGTCGGCGTGGCGACCCTGCCGGCCGCCCGCCGCCGCGGCATCGGTGCCGCGATCACCGCCGCTCTGGTCGCCGACGCCAGGGACCGAGCGGTCGACCTGATCTTCCTGTCCGCCGGATCCGACGAGGTAGCCCGGGTCTACCAGCGGGTCGGTTTCGAGCGGATCGCCACCGCGTGTATCGCCGAGCCAGCCTGAGCGCGGCGGGACCCGCTCTCCGGGGTCTGTGTTCGTGGAATGTACGGGGATACCCGGCAGGTGACGGGGATTCCCGACACCCCACGGGGATCCCCGTACACCCTGGAAACAGCACCCCGGCCTCACCGTTCCCGCTCGGCCGCGGCCCGGTTGACCGCGCTGACCACCGCCCGCAGCGACGCGGTGAGGATGTTGGCGTCCGCGCCGACCCCCCAATACACCCGGCCGCCTATCCCGCATTCGAGGTAGGCGGCCGCGCGAGCGTCCCCGCCGGCTGACAGCGCGTGCTCGTGGTAGTCGTACACGCTCACCTCGATGCCGACCTGCCCGAGCGCGTCCACGAACGCGGCGATCGGCCCGTTGCCCACCCCGTGCATCGAGCGGGCGACCCCGTCGACGTAGACGTTGACCGAGAGCGCATCCACGTCGCCGGCCGCAGTCGAGGTGTGCACCGAGTTCAGGGCAAGCGGAGAGCGCGGTTCCAGATACGTTGCGGAGAAGATCTCCCACAGCTGCTCGGCGGTCACCTCTCCCCCGTCCGCGTCCGTCACCGCCTGGATGACTTGGGAGAACTCGATCTGCAGCCGGCGCGGAAGGTCGAAAGCGTGCTCCGCCTTCATCAGATAGGCGACCCCGCCCTTGCCAGACTGCGAGTTGACCCTGATCACCGCCTCGTACGAGCGCCCCAGGTCCTTGGGGTCGATCGGCAGGTAGGGGACCTCCCAGCAGGCCCGCTCGACCGGCACCCCGGTCGCAGCGGCGGCGCCGGCCATCGCCTCGAAGCCCTTCTTGATCGCGTCCTGGTGTGACCCGGAGAAAGCGGTGAACACCAGGTCGCCGCCGTATGGGTGTCGGTCAGGCACCGGCAACTGGTTGGCGTACTCGACGGTGCGCCTGATCTCGTCGATCCCGGTGAAGTCGATCTCCGGGTCCATGCCCTGCGACATCAGGTTCAGGCCCAGCGTGACCAAGCAGACGTTGCCGGTGCGCTCACCGTTGCCGAACAGCGTGCCCTCGATCCGGTCGGCTCCGGCCAGCACCGCCAGCTCGGCTGCCGCGACCGCGGTGCCCCGGTCGTTGTGCGGATGCACCGACAGGATCACCGCATCGCGGCTGGACAGGTGGCGGTCGAACCACTCGATCATGTCCGCGTAGCTGTTCGGGGTGGACATCTCCACGGTGGCCGGCAGGTTGATGATGGCCGGCCGGTCCGGGGTCGGCTCCCAGACGTCCAGGACCGCTTCGCAGACCTCCAGCGCCACCGGCAGCTCGGTGCCGGTAAACGACTCGGGCGAGTACTCCCAGCGCACGTCGGTGCCAGTCAGCTCCTCGGCGAGCTTGCGGCACAGCCGAGCGCCGTCGACCGCGATGTCCCTGACCCCGGCGACGTCGGTGCGGAACACCACCCGGCGCTGCAGCGTGGAGGTGGAGTTGTACAGATGCACGATGGCCCGGCGGGCGCCCTGGATCGACTCGAAAGTCCGCTCGATCAGCTGGTCTCTGGCCTGGGTGAGCACCTGGATGGTGACGTCTGCGGGGATCAGGTCAGCCTCGATCAGCTCGCGGACGAAGTCGAAGTCGGCCTGGCTCGCGGCCGGGAAGCCCACCTCGATCTGCTTGTAGCCCATCCGGACCAGCAGGTCGAACATCCGGCGCTTGCGGGCCGGGGACATCGGGTCGACCAGCGCCTGGTTACCGTCGCGCAGATCGACCGAGCACCAGATCGGCGATCTTGTGATGGTTCGGGACGGCCAGCGCCGATCGGGCAGTGGCACCGTCGGGAACGGTCGGTAGCGGTGCACCGGCATCCGACTAGGTTGCTGGGCGCGCGCCAGATCGGCGCCGACCTGGCCGGCGGGATGGACGGACTGGGCAACTGACATGACGATCGTGGCTCCCTGCGATGGGCTTGAGGTCGAGTCGGCCGGCAACGACAAAGCCCGCGGCGAGGGAGCCGGACCCTAAGGGGCCTCGCCGCGGCCGCTAAGGAGCAGGCAGCTCGACATGCGCCGCATGACCGGTGAGCCTAGCGCACCGGCTCCGACACCCAGGGAAATCCGGTGGCGGCCGGCCCAGCCGTGCGCTTGTCTGAACGCATGGGCCCAGCCACGATCACGCCGCTGGACGGCTCCGATGAGGCGATCTCGGCCTGGGTCGCGGTCCAGCGGGCATGCCGGCTGGCGGACGCGCCGGACACCGCGCTGCCCTCGGCGGCCCGGGTCCGCGGAGATCTCGAGCATCCGTGGCCGGGCACCCGGATCGACCAGTGGGCCGCCCGCCTGGCTGGCCGCACGATCGGCGTGCTGACCATCGGAATGCGGCTGACCGACAACACCGATGTGACGGTGATCCGCGAACTCAGAGTGCATCCGGACCACCGTCGCCGCGGGATCGGGACGCTGCTGTGGCGGCACGCGATCGCGCAGTCCCGCGCGACCGGTCGCTACCGGTTGCTGGTCGAGACCACCCGGACGATCGACTGCGAGGTCGAGCCCGGCGAGCTGTTCGTCACCAGGATGGGCGCCAAGCGGGTCACCAGGGAGACCGGGCGGCGGCTGGCCGTCGATCAACTCGACGACGCGGATCTGCGGCGGCGGCTCGCGGACGCCGAAGCCGCTTCGACGGACTACTCGCTGCTGCAGTGGGTCGGGGGGACCCCGGCCGACCACGTCGATGGGATGGCGATGCTAGCCGCCCGGATGACCACCGACGTGCCGTTGGACGATCTCGACTGGGAGCCCGAGGCGTGGGACGCGGAGCGGGTGCAGGCGCGTGACGCAGTCATGGCTGCCCGCGGCAACCGCTCGTACACGACCGCGGCCAGGCACGATCCGACCGGTGAACTCGCCGGATACACCGTCCTGGACTTCCTGGCCGGCAACGACGAGTACGGCTGGCAGCAAGACACCCTGGTCCTGCCTGCCCACCGCGGTCGCCGGCTCGGCCTGCGACTCAAGGTCGAGAACCTGTCCCACGTGCGCTCGCACGAACCGAACCTGCGCTTCGTCGACACTCGGAACGCCGATGCCAACGATCACATGATTGCGATCAACGAAGCGCTCGGCTTTCGACCGGTGAAACGGCACAGTGAGTGGGAGCTCACCATCGAGGAGGCATCGTGACGGTCGACCGACTCGACCCGGACGCCGATCGCGACGTCGACGCGTGGGTCGCGCTGTGGCAGGCGATCACGGAGCACGACCTGCCGGACGACCTGCCGCCAGGCCGCACGGAGCCTTCCTGGTGGCTGCGCGCCTCGCCGACGCACGCGGTCACCACGCTGGTCGTGCGAGACGACACCGGCGAGCTCGCCGGCGCGGTGCGGCTGGGCCTACCGACCGGCGAGAACTCGCACATGAGCTGGTCGAATCTGTACGTCCGGCCGGACCGTCGCCGCCGTGGCATCGGCCGGCAGCTGTTCGAGGCCGCCATCGCGGAGCTGCGCAGCCAGGGCCGGCGAACGGTCAGCTTCGATGCGCCGGACTCGACCGCCGGGCAGGCGTTCGCGGCGGCGGTGGGCGCGGTCGAGACCGTGCACAAGGTGCGGTACCTCTACCGTTTCGACCGGGTGGACCCGGCGACCAGGGACGCGATCGCGGTGTCGGCAGCCGAACCGTCGCCCGGCTACGCACTGGTGCGCTGGATCGGGCCGTGCCCGCCCGAGCATCTCGACGCGTTCGTCAACGCGATCACCGGCATGCTGGACGCCCCGCTCGTCGACGCCCTGGACTACGTGCCGACCAAACCGGTCGCGGCGGAGATCCGCGACGACGCCGTCCAGATCGCCGAGCTTGGCATCCGGGAGTACGTCATCTGCGCCCGGTCGAACAGCACCGGTGCGTTCGCCGGAATGACCCGGGTGTACGTGTTCAGCGGCGGGCGCGGCGACCAGGACGACACCACGGTGCTCGCCGCGCATCGCGGTCACGGTCTGGGACTGCGGATGAAGTCCGAGATGGTCCGCTGGCTGGCCGAGACCGAGCCCGACCTGGTCCAGATCGAGACCTGGAACGACGCGACGAACGACCCGATGATCCGGGTCAACGTGGCGCTGGGCTGCACCCGCGCGGAGGTATGGCCCACCTGGACCACGGGGGTCCCGGCGTAGGAGCCGGTGCTAGAAGCCGAGCTTGCGTAGCTGCCGGGGATCGCGCTGCCAGTCTTTGGCGACGGTGACGTGCAGGTCGAGGTAGACCGGGGTGCCGAGGAGCGCCTCGATGTGCTGGCGGGCGGAGGTGCCGACCGCGTGCAGCCGAGACCCGCCGGCGCCGATGACGATCCCTTTCTGGGACTGCCGCTCCACGTACAGGGTCGCGTGGATGTCCAACAGCGGGCGGCGCTCCGGCCGGTCCGGCCGCAACCCCATCTCCTGCACCACGACGGCAATCGAGTGCGGCAGCTCGTGGTGCACGCCTTCCAGCGCCGCTTCCCGGATCAACTCGGCCACCATGACCTGCTCCGGTTCGTCGGTGAGCTCGCCGTCCGGATACAGCGGTGGGCTCACCGGGAGCCGTTGCACCAGCAGATCGGCCAGCAGGTCTACCTGGCTACCGCTCACCGCGGACACCGGCACGATCTCGGCCAGCTCGAGCCCGGTGGACTCGCCGAGCCGGGCGACGGCGGCCAGCTGCTCGGTGAGCACGGCGGGCTTGACCAGGTCGGTCTTGGTGACCACCGCGAGCACCGGGGTGCGCTTGAGCTTGGCCAGCTCGACCGCGATGAACCGGTCGCCGGGACCGACCTTCTGGTCGGCCGGCACGCACAGCCCGACCACGTCGACCTCGGCCCACGTGGTGCGGACCAGGTCGTTGAGCCGCTGCCCCAGCAGGGTCCGAGGCCGGTGCAGGCCAGGGGTGTCCACCAGCACCAGCTGGGCGTCCGATCGGGCCACGATGCCGCGGATGGTGTGCCTGGTGGTCTGCGGCCGGCCCGAGGTGATCGCGACCTTGCTGCCGACCAGTGCGTTGGTCAGCGTCGACTTGCCGGTGTTCGGGCGACCGACCAGGCAGGCGAATCCGGCACGGAAACCGGCCGGAGCCACCGACGAGGACGCGACCATGCACTCAGTCTTGCCTACGAACGGCCGGTCCGGAGCCGCTCTCTCCCCAATTGTCGACCGCGCGCACCGCTCCGGTGGGATCGGCGCGCAGCATCCGCAGTCCGCTCGGCCCGGCCAGTTCGGCCAGTAGCTCGCCCTCCGCAGGGTCGCTCTCACCCGCCTCGGTCACGACCGCGGCTGCCTCCAGCCGACCGGCTCCGCTGCTGACCGCGGCGGCGATCGAGGCCTGTAGGGCGGTCAACCGCAACGAGGTAAGCGACACCGTGGTCGCGACATAGGTGCGCCCGGTCTCGTCTCGGACCGCGGCCCCCTCGGCAGCACCGTTACGGGCTCGGGCCGATCGGGCCAGCGTGACGAGCTTGAGGTCTTCGGGGTCGACCGGCTCGGTGGTCATCGGGATAATCCGGCCCGGCCGGTGGCCGGGCTCGGCTGCGGCTGGCTGGCCGGCTGGTCGACCCGGCTGACCAGGATCGATCCGACCCGGTTGCGCCGGCCGGTGGTGCTCTCGGCGACCAGGGTCAGGCCCTCGATGGTTGCGGTCGCGCCGGGGATCGGCACCCGACCCAGGTGCTTGGCCAGCAGGCCGCCCACGGTCTCGACGTCCTCGTCCTCGATCTCGACATCGAACAGCTCGGCGAGATCCTCGACCGGCAGCCGGGCAGTGACCCGCACCGAGCCGCTGGCCAGGTGTTGGATCGGTGGCCGGCCCACGTCGTACTCGTCATCGATCTCGCCGACGATCTCCTCGAGGATGTCCTCGATCGTGACGATCCCGGCGGTGCCGCCGTACTCGTCGATCACGACCACCATATGGATCTTGTTGCGCTGCATCTCCCGCAGTAGCTCGTCGGCCGGCTTGGAATCGGGCACGAACGTGGCCGGCCGCATGACCGACTCGACCCGCTCGCTGGACTCGCCGTCGCGATACTCGTAGGTGCGCTGGGCCAGGTCCTTGAGGTAGGCGATCCCGACGATGTCGTCCTCGCCGGTGCCGACTACCGGGATCCGGGAGAACCCGCTGCGCAGTGCCAGGGACAGCGTCTGCCGCAGGGTCTTGCCGCGCTCCACGAACACCATGTCGGTGCGCGGCACCATGACCTCGCGCACGATCGTGTCGCCGAGCTCGAACACCGAGTGCACCATCCGCCGCTCGGCCGGCTCGATCACCCGGCTCTGCTCGGCCAGGTCGACCAGCTCGCGCAGCTCGGCCTCGGACGCGAACGGGCCCTCCTTGAAGCCCTGACCCGGAGTCAGCGCGTTACCGATGACGATGAGCAACGAGGCGAGCGGTCCGAGCACCCGGGCCAGCGGATGCAGCACGACCGCAGAGGCCAGCGCGACCGACTCGGCATGCTGGCGGCCGAGCGTCCGGGGGCTGACCCCGACCGCGATGTAGGACACCACCACCATGACCCCGGCCGCGGCCAGCACGGCCTTCCACCGGGACTGCTCGAACACGTCCAGGAACACGACCGTGACCAGCACCGCTGCGGTGAGCTCGGCGGCTACCCGCAGCAGCAGGGCCAGATTCAGGTAGCGCGGCGGGTCGTCCACCACGGCCAGCAGCCTGGTGGCACCGGTGCGGCCCTCGTCGAGCAGGCTCTCGGCGCGGATCCGGGAGGTCCGGGAGATCGCCGCGTCCGCGCTCGCGCACAGCGCCGCGATCAGGATCAGGCCGGCCGCGATGAACAACATCTGGACGTCGCCGCCGGTCAGACCGGTCTGCGCGGGTGTCATCGGGTATCTCCGGCGGTCCGGCGCTGCTCCCACCAGGACGCGAGCATGTTGGTCTGCAGACCGAACATCTCCCGCTCCTCCTCCGGCTCGGCGTGGTCGTAGCCGAGCAGGTGCAGGATGCCGTGGGTGAGCAGCAGATGCAGCTCGTCCTGGGTGGCATGGCCGGCGGTCTTGGCCTGCAGCTGGGCGACCTGCGGGCAGACCACGACGTCGCCGAGCAAGCCGGGTTCCGGCTCGTCGTCCTCGCCCCGGGGCGGCCGGAGCTCGTCCATCGGGAACGCGAGCACGTCGGTCGGCCCGGGCTCGTCCATCCACTGGATGTGCAGCTGCTCCATGGTCTCGGCGTCGACCAGCAGGATCGACAGCTCGGCCTGCGGGTGGATCCGCATCCGGTCGAGCACGTGCCTGGCCAGCGAGACCAGGGTGGTCTCGTCGACTTCGACACCGGACTCGTTGGCGACCTCGATGCTCATGAAATCCCTATTCGGGTGTACGCGGTGCCCAATCTCAGCGGTCCCGGCGGCGCCCGGACTGCCGGCCGGCCGCGCGGACCGGGCGGGCAGCGTCGCCGTTGCGGGCATCCCACTGGTTATACGCATCGACAATACGACCGACCAGCTTGTGCCGGACCACGTCGTGGCTGGTCAGGTGGCAGAACTCGACGTCCTCGATGCCGTCCAGGATCTCCTGGACGATCTTCAGGCCGCTTCGGGTGCCGGCCGGCAGGTCGATCTGGGTCACGTCGCCGGTGACCACCACCTTGGAGCCGAACCCGAGCCTGGTCAGGAACATCTTCATCTGTTCCGGGCTGGTGTTCTGCGCCTCGTCCAGGATGATGAACGCGTCGTTGAGGGTGCGGCCGCGCATGTACGCCAGCGGCGCCACCTCGATCGTCCCGCTGGCCATCAGCCGTGGGATCGAGTCCGGATCGATCATGTCGTGCAGCGCATCGTAGAGCGGCCGCAGATACGGGTCGATCTTCTCGTAGAGCGTCCCCGGCAGGAACCCGAGCCGCTCCCCCGCCTCGACGGCCGGCCGGGTCAAGATGATCCGGTTGACCTGCTTCGCCTGCAGCGCCTGCACCGCCTTGGCCACCGCCAGATAGGTCTTGCCAGTACCGGCCGGGCCGATTCCGAAGACCACGGTGTGCTTGTCGATGATGTCGACGTAGCGCTTCTGGTTGAGCGTCTTGGGCCGGATCGCCCGCCCGCGGTTGGACAGGATGTCCAGGGTCAGCACGTCGGCGGGACGCTCCGAGGTTTCCGCGCGCAGCATGTGGATCGACCGCTCGACCGCGTCCGCGGTCAACGGCTGGCCGGTGCGCAACACCAGGACCAGCTCGTCGACCAGCCGCTCGACTAGCGCGACATCCTGCGGCTGGCCGCTGACGGTGATCTCGTTGCCGCGGACATGGAGGTCGGCGGCGGGGAACTGCTTCTCGATCGTCTGGAGGAACTCGTCCCCCGAACCGAGCAGGCTCACCATGGGCACGCTCGAAGGCACGACGATCTTGTGTTGGATTGAACTGGTCTGGGCCATGGGCTCGGCCTAGCGGCCTGCTGCTCACTCTCGAGGGAGATCGGATCTGACCCCACAATGCTAGCCGGGCTCATCGAGGGCGGCGCTCCGATTACCCCGCCCAGTTCATCCCGAACTGTCGTCCACGGTTGGATGATCGGCGATCTTGCGTCAAGTTACCCCGGTCCGCGCAGAGATCGGGCGCCGGTCCTGCCGCGCGGATGGCGAATTGATCACCGGCCACTCGATGGGTGGTTTGTCGTCATCTGTCGACCCACGAGTGCGTTTCTGATCGATTAGCTGAAGTACAGCTCGGTTAGCGGAAGGTGAATTCATTCCGTATTGCTAAAACCAGACATGTCGCATATCTGGGACACGAATTGCACAGATCCTCGATATCGACCGCCGACCTACCTATAAGTCGAGCTCGCCGAAGATGTCATAGCGGATCTGGGGCTCGGGCACGCCCAGCGTCTTCAGCCGGCTCAGGGTCGCCTCGATCATCGGTGGCGACCCGCACGCGAACACGTCGTGCCCACCCCACGGGCCGTAGCGGGCCAGCACGTCGG
>JAKEEW010000561.1 GCA_022616375.1 Sporichthyaceae bacterium | reverse complement strand
TCACCTCGGTGGCCGAGGCGTGCCGGCGTACGTTTGTCAGGGCTTCCTGCGCGACGCGTAGCAGGCCGGCCTCCACGATGGCGGGTAGGACCCCAGGCGTCCCGGTGACCACGGTGGTAGCGCGGATGCCGGTCTGGTCGGCGAGCTGGTCGGTTAGGGTGTTGATCGCGTCGGCTAGTCGTGTCCCGTCCAGCGGGACCGGTCGAAGGGCCCAGACCAGCCGGCGGCTCTCGGCCAGGTTCTCGCGGGCGATCCCGATGGCCCGCGCGATGTGCCCGGCGGCCGGGTGCCCGTCGCGTAGGTCGGCCTGCGCTGCGTCGAGCAGCATGCCGATGGACGCAAACCCTTGGGTGAGGGTGTCGTGGATGTCTCTGGCCAGCCGCTGCCGCTCGGCCAGGGTTCCGGCGTTGCGTTCCGCGGCGGCCAGTTCGGCCTGCGCGGCTGCCAACTCGTCCAGCAGCCGCTGCCGGGCCCGGCTCTCGCGGTCGAGGGTGGTGATGTATCCGGCGATGGCCACCACCGTGCCCGCACCGACCAGGCAGGTAGCCACGGTCAGCCATCCCAGGCTGCCCTCGAGCAGGTCCGGCCCGATCCAGGCCGCGCTCACGGCGGCCACCGTGGCTGCGGACCACATCGGGTGGCGCATGCAGTACGGGATCAACGCCGCCACGCCTACGACCAGCAGGGCCGGATCGACAGCGGTCAGCACTGCCCAGAGCACCGCCGCGCCGATCAAGTACGGCAGGTGCACTGCGCCGGCCGGGCGGCGCCGGATCCGCCCGGGATGGGTGCGGCCTGCCCCAGAAGCACCGAGGCGGCGCCGGCGGCTGTCCCACCCGAACCAGTAGGCATACCAGGCGGCGAGCGCCCCGACCAGGCCGAGCCGGAGCGCGACGGCTCCGGCGTCGTGCTCGCCGCCGGCGAGCGCGGCCATCGTGCCTAGCCCGAGCGCGCCGGCAAAGAACGCGTGCTGCCACACGATCTTGCACCGCTCCCACGCTTCGAGCTCAGTCATGTGTCCAAGGGTAGTTCGTGCAGGTCGCTGGCAGGATCGGTGAGCCGGTCCGGGCTTCGTCCACCAGCTGGTGGCGCAGAATCCAACAGCCGGTCGATGTGGTCGGCGCCGCGGCGCGGCAATCCTGGACCGGTGATCGAAATACGTGAGCTAACCAAACGGTACGGCCCGACCGTCGCGGTCGAGTCGTTGACCTGCACCGTCAAGCCGGGCTTGATCACCGGCTTCCTGGGGCCTAACGGGGCCGGCAAGTCCACCACGATGCGGTTGATCCTCGGCCTGGATCGGGCCGACGCGGGGGTGGCACTGATCGGTGGGACACCGTACTGGGCGCACCGCCAGCCGCTGCACCAGCTCGGTGCGCTGCTCGAGGCACGCAGCGCCCACCCGGGCCGTACCGCCTACCACCACCTGCTGTGGCTGGCCCAAACCCACGGCATCGGCCGTCGCCGCATCGGCGAGGTGCTCGGCCTGGTCGGGCTCGAGGACGTCGCGCACCGACGAGTCAAGACGTTCTCACTTGGCATGGCGCAGCGCCTAGGCCTGGCCGCGGCCCTGCTAGGTGATCCACAGGCGGTGATGTTGGACGAGCCGATGAACGGGCTTGACCCCGAGGGCATGGTGTGGCTGCGCAGCCTGCTCCGCACCCTGGCCGGGCAGGGCCGGGCAGTG
>JAKEEW010000082.1 GCA_022616375.1 Sporichthyaceae bacterium | reverse complement strand
GGCCTCCGGGTCGAGATCGGCCCGGACGTAGGTGACCAGCCGGAACGTGCCGGCCCATTCGGCCGGCTCGGCCGGGTCGTGCAGGACCACGAACCGCCCGGTGGCCAGCTCTATCCCGTCGCTGGTGACCTCGGCGGTCATCGCCAGCGCATAGGGAGCCAACCGGGTGGGTGCCGGAGCCTCGGAGAGCACCACCTCGGGCCGCAACTTGGCCGCCTGCAGGCTCGCCCGGGCTCGACGGAAATCCTCGGGCGCGGCCTCTGGATCGCGGCTGGCGGTCATGTTCCGCAGCGTACGTCCCCATCCGCCCCGATCTCGGGACGTGCCGGACCGGCGTGTCCCATCCGCATCCGGATCACTACGCTCCGCCGGTAGCGACAAATGCCGCAAACCGCTTGTTGGCCGGGTCCTGCCGCGCGTAATGATCGCGGGGTAGTGCGAGGATGCCGGCGTGCGCTCCGCAGATCCACGCTCCGTAGATCCACGCTCCGTAGATCCACGCGACTCCGCGTTTATCCGGGCCTGCCGCCGGGAGCCGGTGCCGCATATCCCGGTCTGGTTCATGCGCCAGGCCGGGCGGTCGTTGCCGGAGTACCGCAAGATCCGCGAAGGCATCCCGATGCTGGAAGCGTGCCGGCGCCCTGAGCTGGTCACCGAGATCACGCTGCAACCGGTACGGCGCTACCAGGTCGATGCGGCGATCTTGTTCAGCGACATCGTCGTGCCGCTGGCCGCGGTTGGGGTGGATCTCGAGATCGTGCCCGGGGTGGGCCCGGTGGTGGCGCGGCCGATCCGCAGCGCGGCCGACCTGGATCGGCTGCGGCCGCTCGATCCGGCCGCCGTCGGCTACGTGAGCGCGGCGGTGGCCGCGCTGCGCGCCGAGCTAGGCGGCACCCCGCTGATCGGTTTCGCCGGCGCCCCGTTCACGCTGGCCTCGTACCTGGTCGAGGGTGGCCCGTCCAGGCACCACGAGCGGACCAAGGCGCTGATGTACGGCGATCCCGGGATCTGGCACCAGCTGCTGGCCAGGCTGGCCGGCATCGCCGGCGGCTTCCTGCAGGTCCAGGTCGACGCCGGGGCCAGCGCGGTGCAGCTGTTCGACTCCTGGGTGGGTGCGCTGTCGGCGGCCGACTACGCCACGTTCGTTGCGCCGCACAGCGCGGCGGCGCTGGCCGCGGTGGCCGACCGCGGGGTGCCGCGAATCCACTTCGGGGTCGGTACCGGCGAGCTACTCGGGCCGATGGCCGAGGCCGGGGCGGAGGTCGTCGGGGTGGACTGGCGGGTGCCGCTCGACCAGGCGGCCGCCCGGGCCGGCCCGCGACGCGCGCTTCAGGGCAACCTCGATCCGGCCGTGGTGTTCGCGCCGTGGGACGCGGTGGCCCGGCAGGTCGACCAGGTCCTGGCGGCCGGGCGGGCTGCCGCCGGGCACATCTTCAATCTCGGCCACGGCGTGCTGCCCGACACCGACCCGGATGTGCTGGCCCGGATCGTCGAGCGCGTTCACACCGGATCCGGCTCGACCGGGCGGCCGAGCGCGGCATCGGCATCCGCAGCCGGGTCCACCTGATCATTCGACCGGCTCCGTGGTGGCGGCGGCCGGGGCCGGCTCCCGGCTCGGTCGCGGCGGCGCCTGCCGGACCCGGCGGAGCACCGCAAGCGCGGGCACCGCGAGCAGCACGGCCAGGATGGCGAACGGCAGCAGCGCTCCGACGATCGTGAGGGTGACCAGGGCCGCGCCGACCAGGGCGTCCCAGCCGTTGCGCAATCCGGTCAGGAAGCCGAGATCGGTCTCGTCGTCACCGGTGTCCTCGCTCGGGGTCAAGCTCAGGTTCACGGTGAT
Organism: Sporichthyaceae bacterium; assembly: GCA_022616375.1. Taxonomy (GTDB): domain Bacteria; phylum Actinomycetota; class Actinomycetes; order JAKEEW01; family JAKEEW01; genus JAKEEW01. The sequence continues at coordinate 9,624 of JAKEEW010000082.1, read as the reverse complement.
GGTGGCCAGGTCGACCTGATCGGCCAGGCTTGCCTGCCTGGCCAGCAGCGACTCGAGCTCGGCCTGCCGGCGGGTGAGCTCGGCCTCCAGCAGGACCACGTCGGTCAGTGAGTTCGCGTCGTTCATCAGCTCCCGGATCCGGGCGACCGAGGCCTGCGCCGACTTGACCCGGCTGGCCACGTCCACGACCTCCTCGGTCACGTCGGTGGCGCTGCGGGCCTGGTGCACGACGGTGCCCAGCTCGCCCAGAGCGCTCAACACCCGGGAGTAGGCGGCCGGCGGCACCCGCACTACCAGCTGAGCCGAGGCGATCGTGCGCCGGGTGGTCCCGTCCGAGTCAGTGAGCTCCGCCGCGTTGCTCTGCTCACTGGCGATCAAACCGTCGGCACCGGTGACCAGGGCTTCCACCTGCCGGGTCGCGGCTGGGACGTCGCCGACGTCGACGCCGATCTCCGCGGTCTGGATGACCGCCCTGGTGCGCACCTGCACCCGGGCCGGCGACTCCCCGGGTGCCACGGCGCCGCCGCCGTCCTCGTCCCGCTGGCCGTCCTGAGCACCGGCCGCACTGCCGTCGGGGGCCTGGGCCGGTGGACCGCCGGCCGCGCGCTGCGGGTCCGATGCCTCGGAGCTCTGGTCGCTGCCGCTGGCGCAACCGGCCAGCAGGGCACTGGACAGCGCCAGCATGACTACCGCGAGCGTGCTTCCGGCCGACCTGCGCATGGCGACCCCGGTCCCGTCGGATGCCCACTGCGGGTGAACCGTGGCCGGCGTCAGACCACCGGCCTGGGGCATTTCCTCGTTCGATGCGGTGGCTGCCGGGGCGAGTTCCGGCCTGGAGGTGGCAATTCGGTCACGATCTGGCATCGTATGGGGCGTCATGCAGCCGAAACGCCCGCACCAGATCGCCGTGATCGGCGGCGGTGTTGCGGGCCTGGCGGCGGCGTACTACCTGCGGCGGGACGGCGGTGACCTGGCTCAGGTCACGATCTTCGAGGCGGCCCCCAGGGTTGGCGGCAAGCTGCGCCTGGGCGAGGTCGCCGGACTCGGCGTCGACGAGGGTGCCGAGTCCCTGCTGACCCGCCGGCCGGAGGCGGTCGACCTGATCAAGGACGTCGGGCTCGGTGACCAGATCACCCACCCGGTCACGACCAGCGCCGGCATCTGGTCCCGCGGCGCGCTCCACCAGCTCCCGGCCGCCCAGGTGATGGGGGTTCCGGTGGAGCTGGCCGCGTTGGCCGGCACCGGGCTGCTCAGCCGGGGCGGGCTGGCCCGGGTCCCGCTGGATCGGGTGTTGCCGCGGACCCGGCTGTCCAGCGACGTGCCGGTCGGTCGCTATGTGGCCGCCCGGCTGGGTCGCGAGGTGGTCGACCGGCTGGTCGAGCCCTTGCTCGGTGGGGTGTACGCCGGGCGTGCAGACGAGCTGTCCTTCGCCGCGACCATGCCGGAGCTGGCCGATGCGGCCAGCCAGCATCGCTCGCTGCTCGCCGCGGCCCGCCGGGTCCGGGCCGGTGGCGGACCCACGACGACCGCGGTCGGACCGGTGTTCGCCGGGCTGCCCGGTGGGGTAGGCCGGCTGCCCGCGGCGATCGCCGCCGGAGCCGGCGCGACCGTCCGCACCGGCGCGACCGTACGCGAACTGCGCCGCACGCCCGGTGGCTGGCGGCTGCTCGTCGATGCCACCACGGACCCGGGCAGCGCGGATCGGCAGTGGGTTGAGGCGGATGCGGTCGTGCTGGCCACCCCGGCCGGGCCGGCCAGCCGCCTGCTCGGCATCGAGCTTCCGGGTATCGCCGCCGAACTGGCCACGATCGACTACGCCAGCGTGGCGGTGGTCACGCTGGCCTATCCGCGAGCGGCGATGCCGGCGTTGCCCGGTAGCGGGTTCCTGGTGCCGCCGGTGGAGCGGCGGGCAGCGAAGGGTGTGACGTTCTCCTCGGCTAAGTGGGGTTGGGTGGCCGCGGCCGATCCGGGCACCGTGCTGGTCCGGGTTTCGGTAGGCCGGTACGGCGAGGAGCAGGACCTGCAGCGCGACGATGCCGAGCTCGGCCGGCTGGCCGCGGCCGAGCTGGCCGCGCTGGTCGGTGTGCGGGCCACCCCGATCGACATGCTGGTCAGCCGGTGGGGCGGGGCGCTGCCGCAATACCGGGTCGGGCACCGCAACCGGGTAGCCAGGATCAAGTCGGGGGTGACCAGGCACCGGGGACTCGCGGTATGCGGCGCCGCCTACGACGGCGTCGGGGTCGCGGCCTGCATCGGTAGCGCGAAGGCGGCGGCGGCCGGAATCCTTGCCGGGCTCGGTCAGGCGGCCGGGGCCGAGCCTCCCGCCGAGCCCACCGCCGAGCCCACCGCTGAGCCTCCGGCCGAGCCTCCGGCCGAGCCCCGCACCGAGCCCCGCACCGAGCCCTGGGCGGATGCCGCCTCGGTAGGCTGACCTGCGTGAGCAAGCCGAAGGCGCGCGACCTCAATGAGGTCATCCGCTACACGATGTGGTCGGTGTTCCGGGCCAGGACCGACGCCGCCCGGCTTCCCGAGGCTGGCCGAGACCGGATCGCCGCCGAGGTGGATGGGCTGTTCGAGCAGCTAGCCGCCAAAGATGTCGTGGTGCGCGGCTGCTACGACGTGGCCGGGCTGCGGGCCGACGCCGACTACATGATCTGGTGGCACGCACCGGACAGCGGCGACCTGCAGGACGCGTATGCCCGGTTCCGCCGGACCGCGCTCGGCCAGGCCAGCGATCCGGTCTGGTCTCAGCTCGCGTTGCACCGGCCGGCCGAGTTCAACAAGAGCCACGTCCCGGCTTTCCTTGCCGAAGAGGAGCCGCGGGCCTACGTCAGCGTCTACCCGTTCGTGCGGTCCTACGAGTGGTACCTGCTCGATCCGGCGCAGCGGCGCGCGATGCTGGCCGAGCACGGACGGATGGCCCGGGAGTATCCGGACGTCCGGACCAACACGGTGTCGAGCTTCGCGCTCGGCGACTTCGAATGGATGCTCGCGTTCGAGGCCGACGAGCTGCACCGGATCACGGATCTGATGCGGCACCTGCGCGGGGCCGAGGCGCGCCGGCACACCCGGCTCGAGGTGCCGTTCTTCACCGGGCGGCGCAAGCCGATCGCCGAGATCGTCGCGGCCCTGCCCTAGACATCGATGATCGGCCAGTACGTGGGCAGGATGCGTCTCGCCCGCTCTCGGTGGGACGTCATCAACGGCATCATCGGACGGGATGCGGCCTCAACGACGGCGTGGGCGAGGTCAAGATCGTCCAGGGCTCGCGCCCAAGCGCCGAGAATCGGCCCGTCATCGGCGCCCACCGGGGCGAGGACAACGCTGGGGTGTTCGGTGAGGATCTCGAGCATCGGGATTGCGGCGGTGTCTGCGCGGCGATAGCTCTCGGCCAGGCAGAGCACGGGCACCACCACATCGACGCCGTTCTCGGTTGATCTGGCGATGGCATGGCCAACGGCCAACGAGCCCGATGCATATCCGAGCACCGCGCTCGTGTCGAGCACCAGCCCTATCCCCATCGGCGAGCGCGCCTCACCTCGGCGGACAGCGCCTCCGCGTGTGCGCGTTGCTCGGGCGAGATGCTCGCGAGTGCTGCGGCGTACTCCGCCTCGGCCGCCTTCAGTCCTTCGTCGGTAATTGCGAATCCGGCGGCCTCGAGCTGAGCGCGTGCGGTCTCGGCGGCCATCCGACGCCTGATCGCATCGGCTACGTATGCCGAAGCGTTGTCCTCATGCTCCAGGCGTTCGGCGACGTCATCGGGCAGACTGACCGTGATCTTCTTGGTCATACCAGTATGGTAGCGGGGTCATACCGCGCTGCGTGCTCGAATGGCTAAGCGGACTACGCCGGCTCCAGCTTCAGCGATACCGAGTTGATGCAGTAGCGCTGGTCGGTCGGGGTGCCGTAACCCTCGCCCTCGAACACGTGGCCGAGGTGGGAGCCGCAGTTCGCGCACCGCACCTCGGTGCGGACCATACCGAAGGTTCGGTCGGTGAGCAGCTCGACCGCGGCGGAGTCTTGCGGGTCGTAGAACGACGGCCAGCCGCAGTGCGAGTCGAACTTCGTCTCGGACCGGAACAGCTCGGCACCGCAGGCCCGGCACTGGTACACCCCGACCGTCTTGGTATCGACGTACTCACCGGTGCCGGCGCGCTCGGTGCCGGCCTCGCGCAGCACGTGGTACTCCTGCGGGGACAGCTCGGCCCGCCACTCGTCCTCGGTCTTGTTCACCGGGTAACCCATGGCTTCGAGCGTACCCGTCGGTAACGGCCGCTGGCCCGCGCCCCATGATCCATTGGGCGCGGGCCAGCGGCGTTGGACTACCTCACTTGGACTTGACCCGGGCCACTTGCGGCTCGTGGTCGCTGGCTTGGTCGGCGAACTCCGAGTTCACGTGCACGACGTCGTAGGCAAAGCCACGCGCTGCCATCGCCGGGCTGATCAGGATGTGATCGAGCACCTGCGAGTTGCCCTCGAAGTCGTAGGTGTAGCGCTCCGCGATCGGCAACGTCGACGGGAGGTCCAGCATGCCGGTGGCGGTCAGGATGGCCACCGTCGCCGAGTAGTCGAAGTCGTTCAGGTCACCGGCGACCACGACGTTCGCGTTGGACTGCAGTGCGAAGACGTCCTCGACGAACCCGGCCACCGCGGTGGCCTGCCCGGCGCGCTGCGTCTCCGTGACCGCTACCGGCGGCTGAACCCGGCCGAACAGTGGGTCGTCGCCGCCCTTGCTGTTCCAGTGGTTGGCCACCACGATCACGGTCTTGCCGCGGAACAGGAACTCGGCAGCCAGTGGCTTGCGGCTGTTGTTGAATGCCGCGTTGGTCGGGTCGATCCGCCCCGGGCTGCTGGTCAGCTGAAGCTGTCCAGCGATCTTGACGACACCCACCGGCGTAGTCGCGTCACCGCCCGGGCGGTCGACAAACTGCAGGTCCGGGTTGTCGGTGCGGAACAGGAACCCGACCCGGATGTTGCCTCCCGGCTGGCCGCCGTCGGCGTTGTTGACCGGGTCGATCGCGCGCCAGTCGTAGGTGGGACCGCCGGCCGTGCTGATCGCGGCGATCAGATCGGCGAACGTCTCGTCCGCCGCGACCGTACCGTCGTTCAGCGGACCGGTGTTGTCCTGGATCTCCTCCACGACGACGATGTCCGGCGAGCGCAGGTTCGTCACGATGATGCCGGCCAGCTCGTCGAACTTCGCCTGCGGGTTGGACGGGCTGAGGTTCTCCACGTTGAACGTGGCGACCTTCAGCTCCTTGTGGTTGCCGGCCGAGGTGATTTCCCTTGCCAGCCCGTTGCGCTGGGCCGTAGGAGCGCTCGTCACCAGCAGCTTGAAGTTGCCGAACGAGTAGTCGAGCACGCCGAACAGCGAGCCGGGGATCGTGTCGCCGACGTCCATCGCCGGGGTAGCGGCGAGCACGTCGTCGAGGTGGATCCGCTCCGGGTTGGTGTCGTTGGAGCGCAGCACGATGCCACCCCGGTTGCTGCGGACACCCGCACCGGCACCGTTGGCCGGCAGGATCGGGATCTCGCCGAAGTCCGAGCGCGGTCCGGTCGCGACCGCATTCTGCACCTCGAGGTGCATGCCTTCCAGCGACTCGTAGAAGTCGATGCCGTCGGTGGCCGGGTCGAACACGCCCGTGGTCTCTACATTGCCGGTCGCGTCGTCCTCGATGACCATCGTGGGCGCGATCCGACCGCCAGGGCCGACCAGCGTCACCGGCACCGCGACGCCGGTAGCCAGCACCTGCACGCTCGGCGCGGTGAGCTCGGTCGTGGTCAGGTTGTCAAGGTCACCGCCCGGGCGGAACTCGGCCACGGTGCCGTCGACCAGCACCTCGTCGCCCACGTTGACGGTCGGGGCTGAGCCGGTGAACACGAACAGGCCGTCGCTGGTCGCCGGATCGGCGTCCGGGGCCGGGTCCTGCATCCAGAATCCGTTGTTGCGCTCGGCGGTCACCACGCCGTGCACGTCGGCAACGGCAAGTCCCTCGAGCGGCGAGCGGTGCGCGGCGTCCTGGACCTCGTTGATGGTCTTGACCGGCGGCGGTGGCGGCGGCTCCGACCCGGAGTTCTGCGGGTTCGGCGCGCCTTCGGTGAAGTCGACCGCGTTGTTGTCGGTGTCGGTGCCGACCGCGTCCCGGCTGGCCGAGGTGGTGTTGCCCAGTTCGGGCGCGGGCGCGGTCTCGAACAGGTTCGCGGTGGGGCCGTAGCCGACCAGGTCGTACACCCCGTCCGCGGGACCGCAGGTGGACCCGCAGGTCAGCGTCACCTGGTGGGTGACCAGCACGACCTTGCCGGCAGTGGCGGACATCGGGATCGTGCCGGTGGCATCCGGGGTCGGTAACGGGGTCGTGCCGCCCGTACCCTGCGCCTCCTGGACCAGGTACCAGCGGCCGGGCTGGATGCTTCCGGTCAGGTTGGTGCGCTGCCAGGTGGTGCCGGCCGCCGAGCCGTACTGCACGCTCCAGGTGGAGATGTCGACCTCGGTGGTACCGCGGTTGTACAGCTCGATGAAGTCATTGGTCAGCGTCGCGCCACTGTTGCCGCCGCCGCCGTAAATCTCGCTGAGGACCACGTCGGCGGACACCGCGGCGGCCGGGCTCGCGGCCAGCGTGGCGGTGCCTAAGCCGGAGATCAGCAGCGCGAATGCGGCCGCTACCGGCAATGTTCTAGTTCGGGTTCGTCTACGCATGACAGAGTGCGCCCCTCCTGTTTGTCCACTCCGATCAGTGCTGGGAGCGTTACACAGCGACCCCGGTCTGGGAATCGGGTACGCGAACAATTCACCGGCGAGTACCGGACAGCCGCCGCCCGTTCTCGCCGTCCACCCGGTGCTAGGCGCGGAACAACCAGCTGCCCGAGGTGGGCCGGATGTCCGGGTCGTAGCCGCCGGCGATGAGCACCCGGCCGTCGGCGAGCGCGGTCGCGGTGGCGAACTGGTACTCGGCCGTCACGTCCCCGGCGGCCGGGCGGAACGTCCCGGTGCCCGGGTCGTAGCTCTCCACCGACGGGTCGCTGCCGGCTACCACGACGATGCCGGTAGCGAGGCTGGCGACGGCTGTACCGATCTTGAACCGGCCGGCGTTCATCGAACCGGTCGCGGTGAACGTACCGGTGCCCGGGTCGTACACCTCCGCGGTGCGGTACTGCCCGCTCCAGTCCCGCTGGTCCGAACCGCCGAGCACCAGCACCGAACCGCCGGGTAGCGGGCTGGCGGCCGCCTTGTATCGCACTGCGCCCATTTCCGACGTCGGGGTGAACCGGCCGCTGACCGGGTCGTAGATCTCCGCAGTGGCCAGCACGGTGTCACCGCCGGCCCCGCCGGCCAGCAACACCCGGCCGTCCGGGAGCGGCGCGCTTGCGATGCTGGTCCGTGGCGTGGACATCCGCCCGGCGGCACGGAACTGACCGGTCTTCGGGTCGTAGATCTCCGCCGTGTCCAGCGTCCGGTCGCCGTCGTAGCCACCGGCCACCAGTACCGTGCCGTCGGGTAGCAGCGCGGCCGCCGGATCGGAGCGCGCCACGGCCATCGATCCGGTCGCGGTGAACGTCTCGGTGCGCGGGTCGTAGAGCTCCGCGCTGGAGGTCACCGTGGATCCGGCCCAGCCGCCGGCCACCAGCACCCGGCCGTCCGGCAACCGGACCGCGCTGTGCCCTGCCTTCCGCACCGAGGTCATCGCCCCTACCGGCCGGAACTCACCGGTGGCCGGGTCGAACAGCTCGGCCGAGTCCAGGCCCACCTCACCGGCCCGCATGCCACCGGTCACCAGCACGGTTCCGTCCAGCAACAGGGTCGCCTGGTGGATGGCCCGGTCCACGGTCATCGACCCGGCCGGCTCGACCCGGCCGAACCGCCCGATCGGCGGCGAATCGACGGCAGGACCGGCGGCCGGATCGGAGGCCGGATCGGAAGCCGGTTGGCACCCGGCCGCGACAAGCACGGCGATGACGAGAACTGCGCAAGAGCGCGCCGGGCGACTACTCATGACCCTGATACCCGGTCCGGCCGAATCCGGTTCCGCGCCATGTCGGCACGGTTCGCTACCGTGCCGTTCATGGCTACGCCGTCGATCGAGCTCCAGGTCGGAGAACGCGCCGTCAAGATCTCCAACCCGGACCGGGTGTACTTCGCCGACGCCGGGATCACCAAGCTGGATGTGGTCCAGCACTTCGTCGACTGCGGTGAGGGCATCCTGCGGGCCCTGTTCGAGCGGCCGACCACGCTCGAGCGGTGGCCGTCCGGCGTGTTCGAGGGCGCGAAGCTGTCCACCCGGGGCGACAACAAGGGCGACGCTTTCTACCAGAAGCGGGTGCCGAAGTTCGCCCCGGACTGGGTGCAGACCGCGACGATCGCGTTCCCGAGTGGGCGGACCGCCGACGAGGTGTGCCCGACCGAGCTCGCGGTCGTGGCCTGGGCAGCCAATCTGGGCTCCCTGACCTTTCACCCGTGGCCGGTCCGGCGCCAGGACACCGACCAGCCCGACGAGCTGCGCATCGACATCGACCCGCAGCCTGGCACCGACTTCGCCGATGCGGTTGCGGTGGCCGTCGAGCTGCGGGCGCTGCTCGACGAGCTCGGCATCGTCGGCTTCCCGAAGACCTCGGGTGGCCGTGGCATCCATGTCGCGGTCCGGTTGGAGCCGCGCTGGTCGTTCACCGAGGTGCGGCACGCGGCAATCGCGGTGGCCCGCGAGCTCGAGCGGCGCCGGCCCGACCTGGTGACCAGTGCCTGGTGGAAGGAAGAGCGCGGCGAGCGGATTTTCATCGACTTCAACCAGAACGCCCGCGACCGCACCATCGCCTCGGCCTACTCGGTGCGGCCACGTCCCGGTGCCCCGGTGTCTGCCCCGGTGCCTTGGGACGAGCTGACCGAGTGCGATCCGAGCGACTTCACGGTGCGCACGATGGCGGCCAGGTTCGCGAAGGTCGGGGACCCGAACGCGGCCATCGACGATATCGCGCACTCGCTCGAACCGATGCTCGAGATGTATGAGAAGGACGCGCGCGACCGCGGTCTTGGCGACATGCCGTACCCGCCGGACTACCCGAAGATGCCCGGCGAACCGCCTCGGGTGCAGCCGAGCCGCATCAACCCGGAGAACTGGGAGAACCTGAGTTAGCCGGCTGATCCGCTCTCACAGCGCTTACTCGCCTGATAACTCGACGTCGTGACGAAGTCCGAGCTCTGCTGGGGCGGTCTTGGCCCATCGGTAGTCGAGTGTGGCGAAAACGGGATTCGGACTACGTCGGGTAGTGCACGCTTGTTCGTGTGGGCGGAGACGACGTCGCGCGAGCTGGGGGATCGTATCTCGGCGGGCTGCCGGTGGAGCTGCAGGATCAGTTGGCGAGCGTGAACGCGATTGGTCTGGATCGGCTAGCGGGGTACCTCGGGTCGGGGCAGGCGGTGGCGTTTCTGGGGGCTGGTGCGTCGGCTCCGTTGTATCCGCTGTGGACGCCCTTGATTGGTGAGCTGGTGGACATCGCCGTCAGCCGGGGGCTGGCGGCTGAGGCGGCGGCTACTGTTCTGCGTCTGAGTTCGTGAACCATTCGATCTTTGAAATACCCAGCCACGGGTCGGCGCGTCTGTCCGGCCTGGAGGCTGATCATCATGTCGGATCG
>JAKEEW010000560.1 GCA_022616375.1 Sporichthyaceae bacterium | reverse complement strand
CAGCAGGCGCAAAACCACGGCGGCCATTATCTTTCGGTTGTCGGGCGGCTCAAATCCGGCGTGAGCGTCGAACAGGCGCGCACGGAAATGCCGACGACGCGGCCCGGCTCGGCCTCCACGACGGCGGCCGTGCCGAGGTCGACTTCGGCGCCGACACGCGCGCCACCCTGCCGGTCCGCGTCGCGGCCCGCGTCGCGGCCCGCGTCGCGGCCGGGGTCGCGCCCGGCTGCGCCTTCATCCCCAGCAACCAGCCGGACCTGTCGCTCGGCGAGCTGCTCGGCCCGCGCCGCTTCGGCCCGCTCCGGGTCGCCGTCCGCGCCGTCGAGGAGGTGGCCGCGTGACCGGCACCATCTGGGACCTGTTCATCCTGCTGGTGAAGGTCGTCGGCGTGTTCGCGTTCCTGATGGTGTCGGTGCTGTTCATCATCTGGCTGGAGCGCAAGGTCGTCGCCTGGATGCAGACCCGCGTGGGGCCGAACCGGGTCGGGCCGATGGGGCTGCTGCAGAGCCTCGCCGACGGCATCAAGCTGTTCTTCAAGGAGGACATCCGGCCCGCCAGCGCCGACCGCATCCTGTACCCGCTGGCGCCGGTGGTGATGGCGGTCCCGGCGTTCCTGGCGGTCTCGGTGATCCCCTTCGGGACCAGCTTCGGCAGCCAGAAAGCGCAGCTCACCGACCTCGACGTGGGCCTGCTGTTCGTGCTGGCCATGGGCAGCCTGCAGGTCTACGGCATCGTGCTGGCCGGCTTCGCGGCCGGCTCGAACTACCCGCTGCTCGGCGGGGTGCGGTCCTCGGCGCAGATGATCAGCTACGAGCTGGCCCAGGGCCTGTCGCTGGTCGGGGTGTTCATGCTGTCGGGGACGCTGTCGGCCGCGGGGATCGTCGCCGCGCAGAAGGGCGTCGCCCACCTCAACGTCGGCGACGCGTCGATCCCGGTGTTCCCCAACTGGTACATCCTGCCGCAGCTGCCGATGTTCCTGGTGTTCCTGCTGGCTGGCATCGCCGAGACCAACCGCGCGCCCTTCGACCTGCCCGAGGCCGAGACCGAGCTGGTCGGCGGCTACCACACCGAGTACTCGGGGGTGAAGTTCGCGCTGTTCTTCCTCGCCGAGTACGTCAACATCATCACCGTCTCGGCGGTGGCGGCCACGCTGTTCCTCGGCGGCCCCGACGGCCCGGTCCTCCACGGGTTCCTGCCGTGGCTGTGGCCGATCCTGTGGTTCATCGCCAAGGTCTACCTGTTCATCTTCCTGTTCATCTGGCTGCGGGCGACCCTGCCGCGGCTGCGCTTCGACCGCCTGATGGCGATCGGCTGGAAGGTGCTCATCCCGGTCGCGCTGTT
>JAKEEW010000559.1 GCA_022616375.1 Sporichthyaceae bacterium | reverse complement strand
GACGACGCTGGCGTCGCCAACGCTGGCCCGGTGGCGGCGCTGGGCAGCGCCCCGCTGGTCGACCGCGACCCGGAGCAGTTCGACGCCGACCTCCGCGCGCTACGGGGCAGGGTGGTCGTCGTCAACTTCTGGGCGAGTTGGTGTGCGCCGTGCCGCGCCGAGATGCCGGCGCTGGAGCGCACCGCCAAGGCGTTCGAGCGCATGGGCAAGCCGGTCACCTTCATCGGGGTGGCCTCCTCCGACGTCCGTGACAGCGCCGCGCGGTTCCTGAAGGAGAGCGGCGTCACCTACCCGACCGTCTATGACGGCAAGGGGATCTCCGGTGGGATCGCGACGCGCTGGCAGGTCGCCTCGCTGCCGCAGACCTGGCTGGTCGCCAGGGACGGCACGCGGTCGCTCAGGATCCCGAGGCCGGTCACCGAAACGGAGCTAACCGATCGTATCAGCCAGCTCTTGGCCGCCGCGTGAGACCTTGCTGAGGAGACCGCGTAGGATTGTGCCTGCGCGGTCTATCCGTGGTCGATCCGTCGATCCAAGTCGGGCTGGCTTCTAGGAGCGGATTGGAGGTGACGGTGCGGAAGCTGTTGCGCGGACTGGGCTGGTCCTTCATCGGGTTGGGCTGCTTCGTCCTGTACTTTCTCGTCTACCAGCTCGTCGGCACCGACATCCAGACCAACCGCGCACAGGCCGACCTGCGCCAGCAGCTCGCCCGCGAATGGTCGGGGCAGCGCGCCGCCAGCGGCAAGCCGACCCGCACCACACCGGTGGCGGCCAAGCTCGGCGAGCCGATCGCGCTGCTGCAGATCCCCAAGATCAAGCTGATGGACGTGGTGATCGTGCAGGGAACCAACCGGCAGCAGCTCGCCAAGGGGCCGGGCCATGTGCCGAGCACCTCGATGCCGGGCCAGCCGGGCACCTTCGGGGTCTCGGGCCACCGCACCACCCACAGCCACCCGTTCTTCAGTCTCGATGAGCTGACAAAAGGCGATACGATCAGGGTCTTGACCCAGGAATCCATCTATGCCTACACGGTCACCGGCTCGCGGATCGTGCTGCCGACCCAGACCGAGGTGCTCGACGACGTGCGTGGACCCGACGGGAAGCTGAAGCAGCAGATCGTGCTGACGACCTGCCACCCCCGCTATTCCGCGGCCCGCCGGCTGGTGGTGTTCGGCGACCTCGCCGACGTCCAGCCCAACACCGGGAAGGTGGCCGCATGAGCCGCTCCGACGGCAAGCGGGCACGCCGCCGCCCTGGGCCGGACCCGGCCGAGGAGACCGCCATCTGGCTCGCCGAGCTGGAGCAGCTGGCCGAGCGGGACCAGCCCGTCGAGGACGAGGAGCAGTGGGCGCGAAAGCTGCGCGCCGCGCGTGGCCTCGACCCCGACGCGAGCGGCCCGCACCCGTTCGAGCCGACCCCGCAGCCTGGCCCGCCGTCGCTGCCGCCGACGCCGCTGCCGGATCCGCCGCTGCCGCCCCTGCCCTCGGCCGGGCCGTCGCCGCTGGACTTCCTGGAGCGCGAGCGGGACTGGTCGCTGCCACCGGCCCAGGCACCCGCCCCAGCGCCGCCCCCGCCCGACCCCTCGTGCGATCTCGACTG
>JAKEEW010000558.1 GCA_022616375.1 Sporichthyaceae bacterium | reverse complement strand
GGGATCAACGGGCTCGCGGTCGCGATGGTGGCCGGGGGCGGGTACCTCGTGTACTCCGGGGTCCGTAACGTCCCGCTCGTGGAAGGGTTGCGCGAGCTGGCAGCCGGCCAGCAGCCGACCGGCCGGCCGGCGATCGTTACCCCCGTCACCTTCGGGGGCCAGCTCGGCGGATCCGGCAATGGCTCGGGGCCGGCGCCGGCCGGCAGCTCGGCGCTCGCGGACGCGGCCGTCAAGTATCTCGGCATCCCCTACCGTTTCGGGGGCACCGATCCGGGGACCGGGCTGGACTGCTCCGGGCTCGTGTACGTGTGTCTCAAAGACATTGGGATCAACGAACCGCGCCGCGTCTCGATGGGTTACCGAGTGTGGCGCGGCGCGGTCAACATCGGCCGGGCGCAGATCCGCTCCGGGGATCTGTGCTGCTATCTCGGCCATATCGGGATCGCGGTGAGTAACTCCCAGATGATTCACGCGCCGCACCGTGGCGCCGTGGTCCGATATGGGCCGATCGACTGGAGCCGGACCAACCCCGTGCTAGGGCGCCGGCTCGTGGGAGCGGGGCCGGCGCAGCAGCCGGCGCCGGCTGCGGGGAGGTCCGTCTAATGGCACGCTCCACGGGCCCCGTGCTCGCCATCGGGGCGATCACCCTCGCTAACAACACTGTGATCAATGGGCAGCCGATCGACTGGCGGATACCGGTCGCGACCGGGCTCGCGGCCGGGGCGCTCGCGCTAGGCGAGCGGATCTCCGAACCGCTGGCCGTGGGCGTGGCATGGGTGGCGCTGGTGGCGGTTCTGTTCACTCGGCTGGATCCGCGCGTGCCGGCGCCGGCCGAGTCTCTCGTCAAGTGGTGGAATGCCGGCGCGCAGCTCGGCACCTAGTGTGTTAGGAACGATCAAGATGAGTACTGCTGAAAAACTCGGGATGGCGATCATCGGCGTGGCGATGGTGACGACTCTGATCCTGCCGCGCCGCCAGACTGTCCCCGTGATCACGGCCGCGTTCAATGGCGCGCGCGGGTTCCTGGCAACCGCGATGGGGACCGGCAAGCGCGTCTAGTCCGTACGTATGTTTCACGTGAAACATACAAGATCGTTTTACTCGAGAGGGGCCGACCGTGGCGACGAGCTGGCGGGATGGCGGCAAATGGTCGGGCGCGTGGCGCGATCCTGATCAGTACGTGGACCGCGCTACGGCGCCGGGCGGGGCGCAGCCGGCCCTACACATGACCTACGACTACGATCCGGCCGGCTCGCGGCCCCCGGCCGTGATGCCGCGCTCGGACATAGCCCCCCCCGCGATCACCGATGACTACGACCGGCCGCAGGGTGAGGCACCGGGGCTCGTGCTGGACCGCTCCCCCGACGATGATCACAGCCATCAGGGGACCCACACGGAAGACCTCGGCGGGCCGGCCCGGCAGACGTTCAGACGGCCGGCCGCGTGGCAGCACGACCACACGCGCGACAGTGCCCGGTATGAGATCCCCCCGATCTCGGCCGGCTCGGCCGTGGGCGTGCTGCGCGGCGCTAACGCGCTCGCGGTGAACAACCCCGAGGGGTACCCGCTCGGCCACGTCCAGCGGCGCGAGCACAATCGGCGGCTGTGGGCCAAGTTCAGGCGCCACGATCTGCCGGAGCTGCGAGTCGCGCTCGCGACCTCGCCCGGCCAGTACTCCCCACCGATGACGCCGGGCAACCGCTACACGTCCCCGTTTGATATGGACGTGTCCAGCCGGTTCCGTACGCTCAAAGATCCGATCCTGCGCCGGGTCCCCCGGCCGTGGGATGAGGATCTGGCGGGGGACGGCACCGAGCCGGCCGCGCCGGCCTTTGAATCGTGGGGGCTGTGATGGCCGACACGATCAACATTCCGGCGATCGGGCCGGTGAAGACTCAATACGTGTGGGCCGGCGCCGCGCTGATCGTGGGCATAGCCGGCTATGCGTGGTGGCGGGCCGGGCAGAACGGGGCCGGCCCGGCCGAGGCCGGGGATGACCTGTTCGCGGGCGAGGGCACCGATGACGGCACGCAATGGCCCTACCGGCCGGGCGGCAGCTCCACGGTCGACGTCGAGCCGATCGACCCGGCCGACCTACCCCCCGGCACCAATGACGAGTGGGCGCGCCGGGCCACGGATCGGC
>JAKEEW010000557.1 GCA_022616375.1 Sporichthyaceae bacterium | reverse complement strand
TCGAGCTCGCGACCGTCGTAGTTCGGCCCGAAGTCGATGACCTCCTCGTCGATTGACGCGACCATCAGCTCGGCGGCCGCGGCCAGCCGGCACTCGGTGTAGCGCATCGCGGCCGGGCCGTCGTCCGGGCTGCCGAAGTTGCCGTGCCCGTCGACCAGCGGCAGGCGCATCGAGAACGGTTGCGCCATCCGCACCAGCGCGTCGTAGATCGCGCCGTCGCCGTGCGGGTGCAGCTTGCCCATCACCTCGCCGACCACTCGGGCCGACTTCACGTGCCCGCGGTCCGGGCGCAGGCCCATCTCGGCCATCTGGTAGAGGATCCGCCGGTGCACCGGCTTGAGCCCGTCGCGGGCGTCCGGGAGCGCGCGGGAGTAGATGACCGAGTAGGCGTACTCGAGGAACGAGCCCTGCATCTCCGAGGCGACGTCGGTATCGAGAATGCGTTCCTCGAAGTCCTCGGGCGGCGGCGTCTTGGTAGTACGGCGAGCCATGGCCGGCGCTCCTATTGTGCGAGGTGGACGCGGCCAACGATAACCGGGTTCAGCTCGCTGACCTGGCACGTACGCGGGCGTGTCCGGTTAGTTGCGAATTAGCCCGAGCCCCGGTTAGCGCACGGGGCGGGCGCCGGCGGCGCTTACTGCGCGGGCGGCCAGCTTGGCACCGGACCGCAGTGCCGCTGCCGGATCGGCGCCGCTCAGGCAGGAGTACAGGAAGCCGGCCGCGAACGCGTCGCCAGCACCGGTGGTGTCTAGTGGCCCGGCAACCGCCTCGGCCGCGCCGAACACCGGCTCCGCGCCAGCGCCACACCAGACCGCACCGCCGGCGCCGAGCTTGACGACCACCTCGTTGTAGTGCGCGGTCAGTCTCTGTGCCGTGGCGCCAGGGTCGGTGAGCGCTCCGACCGCGGTAGCCGGCGGGGCGCTGGCCAGCAGGGCGGCCTCGGCTGCGTTCGCGAACAGCACATCGGCCCCGGTCGACCAGGCAATGAACCGGTCCGGGCCGACGGCGACCAGCGGAGCGCTCGAGGACGCGTCTACCGATACCGACATCCCCGCGGCGCGGGCGTGCGCCAGCGCGGCCATGCCGGCTTCCCGGGAGTACGGGTTCAGCAGCGTGTATCCAGACACGTGCAGATGAGCGCCGGCTCGGAACAGCTGGTCGGGCAGCTGGTCCGGGCGCAGTCCGCTGTTCGCCCCCGGATCGGGCAGCATGCTGCGCTCGCCGTCCGGTCCGACCAGCACCAGGCACGTGCCGGTCGGCCGGTCGGGATCGATGCCCACGTGCGTGGCGACCCCGGCATCGGCCAATGCGGTGACCGCGTCCCGGCCCGGACCGTCGTCGCCCACCCGACCGACGAACGCGACTCGCTCGCCGGTGATCGCCAGCCATGCTGCGGTGTTCGCGCCCGACCCGCCGAAGTGGTTGGCGATCCGCGCCGGCGAATCTGAGCCGACCGCGAGCGGGCCATCCAGCCGCGCCACGACATCGGTCATCACATCGCCCACCACGACCACGCCGGGAGGTCCGATACTCGTCGACT
>JAKEEW010000556.1 GCA_022616375.1 Sporichthyaceae bacterium | reverse complement strand
GCCAGCGGCACCGGGCGGGGCTCCAACACCGGTAGCAGGCCAGCTCGCCGGTCCGCTGGTTGCGGCGGAGCAGCAGCCAGCGCTGGGCTGGCTGGTCGCCGTCGCCGGCGGCAGGGCCGTGGTGGTCGAGACGGACAAACGCCCAGTCGTAGCATCGATGGCCCTTGGCGCCCTTGCCCGCCGACACGCACTGCCACACCTGTGCTGGAACCTGTCTGAGCAGGGCATCGGCGCGGTTGGTCTGCCCCCGCCACAGACCACCCGGTGGTCACAGGCCACCGCCAGCACCGACCCGACCCCGCGGGCCTCCAGCTCGGCGCGCAGCCCCGGGTGGGCGCCATCGACCTCGTCGGCGGCCACCCCGCCGGCGGGGACCCCAGCGTCCAACGCGCGGATGGTCATGGCCGTGGCCAGCGCCGGCTTGGTCGCAAACCCCACCTGGTCAGGGACGCCAGCGGCCTGCAGGCGCCCGGGAGCTGCGGTCCAGCCCCTTGGCAGGTACAGCTCCCGGTCGACCATGGCGTGCCCGGCACCGGTGGCATAGACCAGGTAGACGGCGACCTGTGCGTTTTCGATCCGCCCCGCGGTGCCGGTGTACTGGCGCTGGACCCAACCGTGGTGGTGTCCTTCTTGAGGTCGCCGGTCTCGTCCACCACCAGGACCGCCTCGGGGTCACCGAGGTGCTCGACCACATAGGCGCGCACGTCGTCGCGCACCTTGTCTTTGTCCCATACCGCTCGGGCGAGCAGGTGCTGCATCCCGTCAGGGTTGGGGTCGCCGGCGTGCTCGGCGATCGTCCAGCAGTTCTTGCGTGGCAGATCCGCCAGCAGCGCGCGCACAAACGCCCTGGCCCGCCAGCGCAGCTCCACCCTCGCAAACCGGCCCGCGACACGGCCCAGCACCTCGTCAAACAGCTCCTGCCATCGAGCAGGGTCGACGGTTACGCTGTGGCCTGCGGCCATCGTCTGATCTTCGGTTGTCACATACCACCGGATCATCAGCGGTGGCCGCCTTGGTCTGCTCGCCGGCTCTGACCACACCTGACCAGCCAGGTCACGATCTACGG
>JAKEEW010000555.1 GCA_022616375.1 Sporichthyaceae bacterium | reverse complement strand
GATTGGCCCCAACCGCCGCGAGCGCCTGACAACGCCCCTAACATCGTCTTCATCCTGCTCGACGACGTGGGCTTCGCCCACTTCGGGTGCTACGGGTCGGATATCGAGACGCCGAACATGGATCAGTTGGCGTCCGGGGGGCTGCGGTACACCAACTTCCACACCACCGCGATGTGCTCGCCGACCCGCGCCTGCCTGCTGACCGGGCGCAACCACCACGCGGCCGGGCTGGGGATCGTCACCGAGTTCGCCACCAGCTACCCGGGCTACGCCGGGCGGCTCACCAAGCGGGCCGCCACGCTGGCCGAGATGCTGCGGCCCCACGGCTACAACAGCTTCGCGGTGGGCAAGTGGCACCTGATGCCGCTGCGCGACGCCACCGTCGCCGGCCCGTTCGACTACTGGCCGCTCCAGCGCGGCTTCGACCGCTACTACGGCTTCCTGGCCGGCTACACCGACCAGTGGCACCCGGAGCTGGTCGACGGCAACCAGCCGATCGACACGCCGACCCGGCCCGGCTACCACCTCTCCGAGGACCTGGTCGATCGCGCCATCGGGTACGTGCGCGACCAGACGAGCGTCACTCCGGAGAAGCCGTTTTTCCTGTACGCCGCCTTCGGCGCCTGCCACTGGCCCCACCAGGTCCCGAAGGCGTACGTCGACAAGTATCGCGGCCGCTACGACCAGGGCTGGGACGCGGTCCGCGAGGAGTGGCTGGCCCGCCAGCGGTCGCTCGGCATCGTCCCGCCGGATACCGATCTGGCCCCGCGCAACGACGACGTGCCGGCCTGGGAGGAGCTGACGGCGGACGAGCAGCGGTTCGCTGCCGGCCAGATGGAAGTGTACGCCGGCTTCCTCGACCACACGGATGCCCAGATCGGCCGGCTGATGGCCGAGCTGGAGCAGCTCGGCCAGCTCGACAACACCCTGGTGGTGCTGCTCTCCGACAACGGGGCCAGCAACGAGGGCGGGCGGCTCGGCTGCGTGAACGTCTACAAGGCGTACTCGGCGATGATCCCGGAGCCGTTCGAGGTGAGCCGGGCCGCCCT
>JAKEEW010000554.1 GCA_022616375.1 Sporichthyaceae bacterium | reverse complement strand
GGGTCGGGCACGCACGCCGCCGGGCCCAGGCACCCCCGAGCCGAGAACCCGGTGTAGGCGGGCTGCACCCAGGTGGTGCCACCGTCCAGGGAGAACTGCACCCCGGACACCCCAACCCCCGGGGTGAACGGGCAGGTCGTCGGGTCCCCGGCGTTGCACGCCTCCAGATCGATGTTGTCATTCGCACCCGCCACCAACACCGACGGGTGCGCCGGGTCGACCGTGATCGCCGGCTCGTTCTGCTTGTTCTGGCTAAAGATCGTGTCGGTGCTGCCGACCGTGACTTCGGTCTCGGCGATCGCTGCCGACGCCGAACCGGGTAAGGTCAACAGCAGGCCGCTCGCGCCCACCGCGAGTAGCCAAAATTTGCGTCGTGCCATGATGCGCTCCCGCTCTACTCGAGCTGCTGGTCGCCCGGCTCTGCACGCCTCCTCCCCAACCGGCCGGCGAGTCCTCCCAAACTGCCACCCATAGCTAACCGCCCGCCTCGTGCCGCGGGAAGCCACCGCTGGCAAGGTGAGGACAACCCGCCACCGGCGCCGGACAGATGGCCAGCCCCTGTGACTGCCCACGTGGGGGAGCCGACAGCACACCGCTGATCCTGGCGATGTTGCCCTTGGTCGTCTGAGTAGGCTGCTGGCCCGGGGCCAGCATGCGCGGGTGGCGGCCGGAGACGCGAGCTGGTAGTCGATCATCGGCTGCGGGCACGGCTGTGGGAGCAGCTAGTGCTCGCGCTGGCGAACAGTGGGCGGCGTCGGTCAAGCTCGACGCCGCGGTACTGAAGATCGCCGATGTCGTTGTGGTGTCGAGACCTTCGGGTGGTGCTGACTCTGTCCCAGCCGTGATCGCGGGCGGCGCCGCGATCACGGCGGAGGACTGTGGGTCCCGGCTCAGCTCACGGCTAGCAGCGCGTCGACCTCCCCAGCGCCGTAGAAGCTGTTGTGGGGGGTGCCGCCCTGGCAGGATTGCGGTTCGCCGCTGGTCTGCGGGAACGGCGCGTAGATCGACTCGTCCGGGCAGGGCAGCGGGTTGGTCGCCTGCTGCAGCGCGGCGGCAAGCGCGCCCCCGGTCTTGCCGGTCTGGCTCATGATCAGCGCGGCCACGCCGGCCGCGTGCGGGGCGGCCATCGAGGTGCCCTGCAGGTAGCAGTACTTGGCCCCGGTGTCCGGGTCGAACACGGTGCGCAGGCACGGGTTGGCCGCCGGGTAGGTGGACAACACCCGGCCGTTGACCGCCTGCGGGGTGACCTGCAGGATCGAGTCGCCGCCCGGGGCGGCCACATCGGCGGTGGAGATGCCGTAGTCGGAGTAGAACGACTTCAGGCTCAGATCACCGGTCGCGGTCACCCCGACCACGCCGGGCACCTCGACCGGCACCACCGCGCACGCGTTGGTGATCTCCCGCACGATCGCGCTGCCGGGCGGGAAGTCCGGGCTAATGGTGTCGATCGCCGGGTGGGACAGGTCGGAGCGCCGGTTGCCCTCGGAGGCGACGAACAGCGTCCCCTGGGATTGGGCAAACCGGATCGCCCGCCGTTCGGCCGTCCAGATCGCCCGCTGCACCGGGTCGTTCTTGCAGTTGAACAGCCAGGGGTCGGCGAAGTAGCTGTTGTTGGTGATGTGGATGCCGTGGGTGGCGACCCACATGTACGCGCAGATCACCATCTCCGGGAACAGGAAGCTGTCGGGGCTGGCCGCCTTGATCCCGGCGATCTTCACGTTGGGTGCCACCCCGACGATGCCGGTGCCGTTGGCCGCCGCGGCGATGGTGCCGGCGGTGTGCGTGCCGTGACCGTTGAGGTCGTTACCGGCAAGCAGCGGCTGCGGCGCGCCGCTGGAGCAGTCCGCGCTGTGCGCGGCGCTGTAGTTCGGTGCCAGGTCCGGATGGGTGAAGTCCAGGCCGGTGTCGATATCCCCGACGATGACCTCGGGGCTACCGGCATTGATATCGTGCGCCTCGAACGCATGGATCTGGCGCATGTCCCACTGCAGGCCGGTCAGGTTGTCGCCCTCGCTGCCCGGGGCCGGCGCGCTTCCCGGCAGCGGACCGGCCATGGTGTCATCGAACCCGACCGGGGTGCCAAGGCCCGCGGTCGACGCCGCGCCCTCGACCCTGGTATCGGCCTGCACCGCCGACCCGAAGCCTGGGTTGGCCGAGCGCGCGACTACCACACCGATCTGCGGCCAGTTCGCCACCAGCGTGCCGCCGGCGCTCGTGACCAGCTGGCTGGCAGCATCGGTCGCCGCACCATCCCGGTACAAGATGATGTAGGTCTGCTCGGAGCCGTCGCCGCTGGCCGACGCGCTCTGGGTGGCCGTCACGGTCAGGCCGGTCACTAACCCGAACGCGGCGACCAAGGCGGTCGCGCGTGCCCGTAAGACTCGCGAAGTCAAGGTTCCCCTCCAACCCTGGGGACAAGACCAGATCACCGAGCGTGATCCGCTGCTCGGAAGGTAAGTCCGAGGGGTGGAATCGACAAGGGGTGCCCGGGCTGTTTCGACCGCCCCGGACACTGTGACTGCCTGCCCATCGAACGATCCCACCGGCGCCGCCCGTGGCCGGCCGGAGTCCCCGGGCCGAATCGCGTTAGCGCGGGATCAGCCGGGCCCGGACCTGACCGGCCGGCCGCAGCGTGACGTGGGTGCTGGTGCGCAGCTGCGGGTCCAGGGCCTCGATCCGGTACCGGGCCAGCAGGCGACCGAGCAGCTCGACGGCCTCGAGTAGGGCGAAGTGCTCGCCGATGCAGCTGCGCGGGCCGCCGCCGAACGGGAAGTACGCGTATCGCGGCCGGTCCGGCTCGCTGGTGAAGCGGTGCCGCATCCCTTCCAGTAGCGCGGCACGCAGCAGCGTCGGCTCGGCCGCGACCTCGTCCTGAAGCCGTGCCTGCCGGCCCAGCAGGTGCAGCGTGAAGGTCAGCGCACCGGCCGTCGTCTCGTGCCCGGCGAGCAGGAACACCAGCACCTGGTCGCGAATCTCCTGGTCGGAGACCTTCGGCCGGCACTTTCGGCGCATCGGCGGGGCCATCGAGGAGTAGCCAGCACGAAACGTGTCGTAACAGCACTCGGAACGTGCCGTGGTTGTAGCACGGCTCGAGTGCACTAGTTGGCAATTCCGATGGCTTGTTTGATCGTGTCGGGTTGGTCGAGGGTGCGGAGCACTGTGCGGCCTCGCGGTGTTCGTGATCTCGCCGGTGGTCCTCCTCATTCGCGAACGCCCACTGAAGGGCATCGATGAGTGGATGCCGGGCGGCAGGCGAACAAGTCCTCTGCCGACGACCGGGTCCCAGAGCCGGGGGGCCCACCCGGGCCGCGCCGGACCTAGCGTCCCGCGGATGCCCCGGCCGAGGATGCCGCGGCACCCTGACACGTGCCGCCGGCCTCGCCGGGTGACACCGGTAGCACACCGCTGGCGGCGAT
>JAKEEW010000553.1 GCA_022616375.1 Sporichthyaceae bacterium | reverse complement strand
GGCATCGCACCCGAGCGTCGCTGACGACGCGGCCGCTCATCGTCGTGCCGCACGTCCTCGCCGAGGACCAGATCAAGAGGGCGTCAACCCCAGATCACCATGCAGCGACCGCGGGTCACCAGCCGCCGGTGCGATCGTACGATCGTGTCCGGGGCCACACCCAGGATCGACCAGGTCAGGTGCGGCAGCGCACCGCTCGGCAGCGCCGGGAGCGCGCGATCGGCGGATCGAAGCTCGGGCCGCTTCGCCTATCCCAGCAGCACCGCCCCGCCGGCCTAGTCGACCGGCCCAGCACCGCCCACACCCCTCCCACCGGCTCTCGGCTGCCGTGGAAGCCGAGGTCGTGCCGCTGCGCCGTGCGCACATGCTCGGTCCCGCCCCCATCCCGGCGCGGGTCGGCCGAGCTGCCTCGACGGTGTAGCGCGTGCTGGTCCGCCATGGCCTGCACCGCCTGGCGGTCCTGGACCGGCCAACCGGCCGGGTGACCCGCCGCGACGAGCGCGCCCAGCCCGGCGAGCTGCTGTACATCGACGTCAAGCAGCTCGGCCGCATCCCCGATGGTGGGTGGCGGCCACCGGCGTCCACGGCCACGGCCGCGGCACCACCACCCCACGGGGCCGAGGGATCGGCGACGACTTCGTCCATGCGGCCGTCGACGACCACTCCCGGCTGGCCGACCTGGCCGACGCCGAGATCCTGCCCGATGCGCACACCTTCACCAGCACCCGGTTCCTGGGCCTGGGCCGCGCCGTGGCGTACAACCATCATCGGGCGCACACCGCGCTCGGCCTCCCACCGATCAGCCGCGTCAACAACGCTCCTGGGTAGTGCACCTAGCGGCCTTGGCGGCCCAGCACCTCACGTTACGCCGTCCGACCGCGATCTCGACGCACCGACCCGGGCCTACGCCAAGCGCTGCCTGCTTGCAGGGAACGTCAGCCTCGAAGGCGGTCTACGACGACAACGTGGAGCCGTGGTCGACTGTGGCACCGGCGATCGACCTGACCGCGACCCCGCCGCTGGCGTTCCCCTGGCGGGCGTCCGGCGCGCCCTGAGCCGGGAGCTGGAGGAGGTCTGGCAGCAGCCGGGTCGCTGCCGCCAGGTCCTCGTCGAGCGGGCGGTCCTCGGTGCGCGGG
>JAKEEW010000552.1 GCA_022616375.1 Sporichthyaceae bacterium | reverse complement strand
CCCAGGCTTTGCACTAAGCGGCGCGGCACTGGTTGATGAGCGCAGAAAGTGCCCTGTGACCTGGGATGATCGGAGTTGTTGAGGCTTCGATGTTCCGGGTTGAAGGGCACTTTCTAGGTGAAGACTACAGCGGGTCGGCCGCGGGTGTGGGTGAGCACGGACGGGTCGGGTGTGGTGTCTCATGTGGGGACGCGGCTGCTGGCGGATGTGGCCGAGGCGATGGGGCTGACCGCGGCGTTCGGTGGAGCGCTGGCGGGCATCCGCAGCCGCGACTCGGGTCACGATCCGGGTCGGGTACTGGCCGATGTGGCGGTGATGCTCGCCGAT
The DNA here is from genome assembly GCA_022616375.1 of Sporichthyaceae bacterium. Classification (GTDB taxonomy): domain Bacteria; phylum Actinomycetota; class Actinomycetes; order JAKEEW01; family JAKEEW01; genus JAKEEW01. The sequence goes on along the minus strand of JAKEEW010000552.1, from coordinate 1,464 downwards.
GGCGGGCAGGCGATCAGCGACCTTGCGGTGCTGCGCGACCAGCCCGCGCTGTTCGGCCCGGTGGCCTCCACGGCCACCGCGTGGCGGGTCCTGGACTCAGTCGATGCTGCGGCGCTGCAGCGGTTACGGGCGGCGCGGGCGGGTGCGCGCGAGATTGCCTGGGCGCAGCGGGCGGAGACCACCGGTGCGGCGTTTCCGGCGGCCCGGGCGGCCGGGCGGGAGGTCGCGGGTCTGGTGGTGGACATCGACGCCACCCTGGTCGAGGTGCACAGCGAGAAACAGGGCGCGGCTCCGACCTACAAGCACGGGTTCGGCTTCCACCCGCTGACCTGCTGGTTGGACAACAGCAACGAGGCGCTGGCCGCGCTGCTGCGGTCGGGTAACGCCGGGTCCAACACCGCCGCCGACCACATCAAGGTGCTCGACTTGGCCGTGGCCCAGATCCCGGACGAACACCGGCATGGGGTGCCGGTCCTGGTGCGCGCCGACTCCGCCGGCTGCACGAAGGGGTTCCTGGCCCATGTGCGCTCACGCCGCGAACAGGGCATCGATGTGCGGTTCTCGGTCGGGTTCGCCGTCGACGCGGCGGTGCGCCAGGCGATCCGCAGGCTGCCGGCGTCGGTGTGGATGCCCGCCCTGGACGCCGCCGGCGAGATCCGTGACGGCGCGCAGGTGGCCGAGATCACCGGGCTGCTGGACCTGACCGGCTACCCGGACGGCACCCGGGTGCTCATCCGCCGAGAGCGCCCGCACCCCGGCGCCCAGCTGAGCCTGTTCGACCACATCGAAGGCTTCCGGCATCAGGCCGTGGCCACCGACACCGGCTACGCGGGCAGCGGGTCCGCGGCGTTCCTGGAGGCCCGCCACCGCGCCCACGCCCGGGTCGAGGACCGCATCCGCTGCGGCAAGGACACCGGGTTTGGCCGGTTCCCCTCCCGCCAGTTCGCGATCAACGCGGCCTGGCTGGAGCTGGCCTTGGCCGCGGCCGACCTGCTCGCCTGGACCCAGACCATGCTGCTCGACGGTGAGCTGGCCAAGGCCGAACCCAAGACGCTGCGCTACCGATTCCTGCACGCCGCCGCCCGCATCACCCGCGGCCAGCGCCGCACCCGGATCCGCATCGACGCGCGCTGGCCCTGGCGTCACCAGATCGCAACCGCGTTCGCCCGACTTGCCGCGCTACCCCTGCCCGTCACCTAACGACAGCGCCACCCAGACGACCACGATCCCGAGGACCCGGAGCGCCCGCCGAAACAAGCCAAGCGGGCGGTCTGTCGCGACCACACACAACCCCACCCGAAGAAAGACCCACAACCGTCCAGCCGAGCGCCTCATCGCCTTAGTGAAAGACCCGGGCTAAGCCCAACACCGTTTAGTTAAGGGACGCGATGTGGTAGTGGGGTGGGTGCTGGGGTTGGGACCAGCCCAAGTGGCAGGAGCGTTTGACCTGCCACTTGGGCATCT
>JAKEEW010000551.1 GCA_022616375.1 Sporichthyaceae bacterium | reverse complement strand
GGTGCCCCCGCCGCCGTCCCTGGCTCGGACGCGACCACCGTCATCGCGCCGGTGATCAAGCCGGACGCGGACACCGCAACCGTGGTACGGCCGACGCTGGCCCGCCGGGTGCTGGGCGGAACCGTCGTCGCCTGTTTCAGATACCGCGTCACCGGGCTGGCCGCTGAGGCGGCCTTTTTCGCGCTGGTCTCGCTCCCGCCGCTGCTGCTCGGGTTGATCGGTACGCTGGGCTACCTGGCCGACGCGGCCGGCTCGGACACCGTGGCCGACATCCAGCGCGCGATCACCGACGGCGCCTCGGTGGTGCTGTCCGATCTGAGCGTCAAGGAAGTCGTGACCCCGACCCTGGACACGGTGCTGGCCAGCGGCCGGCCGGACATCACCGTGATCGGCGCGCTGATCGCGCTGTGGGCCGGGTCGCGGGCGCTGAACGTCTACGTCGACACCATCACGATCATGTATGGCCTGGGCGGGGAGCGGGGCATCATCCGGACCCGGGTGCTCTCGTTCAGCCTCTACCTGGTCGGCCTGGTCGTCGGTGCGGTGCTGCTGCCGCTGGTGATCGCCGGGCCGAGCCTGGTCGGCCGGATCCTGCCGGCCACCGCCGACGAGACCCACCTGCTCTACTGGCCGGTGGTCTCGCTGCTGTCGGTGACATTCCTCACCACGCTGTACCACCTGAGCGTGCCGGTCCGGACCCGGTGGCGGCGCGAGTTGCCGGGCGCGATCGTGGCCCTGCTGATCTGGCTGCTCGGCAGCTACCTGCTGCGGCTGTATCTGGAGACCACGGTCGAGGGCCCATCCGCGTACGGCTCGCTCGCGGCCCCGGTCGCGGTGCTGTTCTGGCTGTACGTGACCGCGCTCGCGGTGCTGATCGGGGCGGCGCTGAACGCCCAGATCGACCGGGTCTGGCCGTCCGCCGAGACGGCGCGGGCCCGGGCCACCCACCTCCACGACTCCTGATCATTACGCACCCTGCGCGGCAGGCAATTCAGCCCAAATCGGGCGAACCAATATTCCGGGCGAGCGTAATGATCGTTTGGTATGGTAGGTCGACCGCACCGGCGAGCTGAGAGGAGTGATGAGCGCGATGACTGTCGTTGCCGTGTCCGCGATCCGTTCCTCCTCCGATCGGGTGCTCTGGCGCTAACCGCCGTCGCACCCAGCTCCGAAGGGTGCACTCAACCTTGTCTTCGTACGATCTTGCGTCCCTTGGATGGGACGACTTCTTCAGTGCGTCGTTTGGCAACCACGCCGACGGCGACTCCGCCGCTCAACCCGGGCGGGTCACCCGGGTCGATCGGGCCAGGGTCACCGTGCTGACTGCGGACGGGCCCGAGCACGCCGTGCTCAGCCCGACGCTGCTGGCCGCGGCGGCCGAGGATCCGACCGGCCAGCCGTGCACCGGCGACTGGGTCGTGGTCAGGCGCTGGCCGGACGGCCGGGTCAGTGCCGAGGCGGTGCTGCCCAGGCGCACCGTGTTCCTGCGCGCCTCGGGCAACTCGCGCCTGTCCAAGGGCCAGGTGCTGGCCGCCAACATCGACACGGTCATGGTGACCGAGGGCCTGCAGCCCGAACCCGACCTCGGCCGGATCGAGCGATTGCTCGCGCTGGCCTGGCAGAACGGCGCCGAGCCGGTGATCGTGCTCACCAAAGCCGACCTCGCCGGCGACGCCGAGATGCTGGTATCCGACGTGGCCGCGGCGGCCCCCGGGGCGGCCGTGTACGCGGTCTCGGCGGTGACCGGGGAGGGCATGGACGCGCTGGCGCCCTACCTGGCGCCGGGCCGGACCGTCGCGCTGCTCGGCCCCTCCGGCGCCGGCAAGTCCACCCTGACCAACGCACTGGCCGCGGTCGACGTGATGGTGACCAGGGCGCCACGGGCCGACCACAAGGGCCGGCACACCACCGTGCACCGAGAGCTGGTGGTGCTGCCCGGTGGTGGCATGGTGATCGATACGCCCGGGCTGCGGAGCATCGGCCTGTGGGACGCCAACGAGGGTCTCGACCGGGTCTTCACCGACATCGACGAGCTCGCCGCGCAGTGCCGGTTCGCCGACTGTGGGCATCGCTCCGAACCGGGTTGTGCGGTGCTGGCCGCAGTGGACGCCGGCGAGCTGGCGGAGCGGCGGCTCACCTCGTGGCACAAGCTGCAACGGGAGATGATCTGGATCGCGTCCAGGACCGACGCCAGGCTGCGCGCCGAGCAGGCCCAGAAGTGGATCAGGATCTCCCGGGAGTCCCGGCGCAGCGGTCGGATCCGGCCCTAGCGGCTGCGGTCCGCCGCGCTCCCGGTGGGCCGCTACGGGGTCGAGCGGTCTTCCATCTCCCAGGCGTGGTCGAGCGCGTGCCAGGCGAGCCGCCGGGCGGCGTAGCGGGGCGGCCAGCTCGTGCCTTCGCGGTACGGGGTGCCGTCCCACGCCTGCCCGAGCAACTGGACGATGCCCGCGCGCAGCTCGGCGACCCCGGCCAGGTCGTCGGCCTGCGGCGGCTTGTGCTTGATGCCGAGGTAGCGGGCGTAGCCGGCCTCGGCCTCGAACACGTGCCCGACCATCTTGGTCCGGTCCCGGCCACCGCCCCGTGGGCCCTTGCGCAGCTCTTCCGGGGTAACCGCGGCGACCTGATCGAACACCTGCCAGGCCGCCGAGAGCAGCGCGGCCAGGCGAGTGGCCTCGGCGGCGCTAACCGGCCGGTGATCGGACGGCGCCACCTCGCCCGGCGCGCCGAAGTCGGTGGTCGCGCTACCCGGCACCTGCTCGACCACGTCGAGCCGGTCGGCCAGTGCGGCCGGGAACGCGATCCCGGCCTGCTTGGCCACCGGGGCGTAGCGCGGCGCGTAGTCCGCCAGAGCCTCCAGGGCAAGCTCGGCGGTCTTGCCCGACCGGCACCAACCCGGCCAGTCCAGCGCGGCCGCGAACACCCGCTTGCCGCCTATCTCGAGCAGCACGGCCAGGGGCTGATCACCGGCGGCCCGACTCGATGCCATACCGCGATCTTCTCACGATGGAATTGCTTCACATTCGTACCGATCTATGGAACCCTGCGACGGCGGCGGGCGTCTGGTACCCCGAGGGAGGGCCGGAAAAGCGAGTCCTGGAGGCGTTCGCCGTGGAGTCGATCGGCGCACAGGTGTGGCTCGTGGCCTACGACGTCGCCAAGGGCGGTGCCAAGGGCGGGCGCCAGCTCGGCTACACCATCGCCGGTGGGTTGCTTTGCGACCTGGTTCTACGCGGAAAGCTGCAAACCGATGGTGCGGCCTGCCGACCAGTCGACCCCAGCCCGCTCGGCTGTCCGGCGCTGGACGACCTGCTCGGCCGGATCGCCGCAGAGGCCGACCGGCCAAGGACCTGGCTGTCCTGGATCCGCGGCTACGGCCGGGACGCGTCCGCGGCGGTGATCGAGGAGCTCGAGCAGCACGGGCGGCTGGTCCGCTACGAGCGCCGGGTGCTCCGACTGCTCGCGCTCACCAGGCACTCGCTGGCCGATCCGATGCGCGCCGACCGGCTGCACGCCGACATCCGCCACGTCATGTCCGGAGTCCAGGCCACGCCCCCTGAACCGCGGCAGTCCGCGCTCGCCTTGCTGGTGGCCGGGTTCGCACCCGGGCTCACCGGGGTCGAGCCGGCCACGGCCGCTGCCCGGGCCACCGAACTTGAAGCCGACCTCCCAGACGGGCTGCGGGCGGTGCTGGCCGCGGTAAGGGCAACCAGAATCGAGGCGGTGGCCGCTGTGTTCTAAAGGTGTCGGCGCCGGCCGGTAGCGTGCGGCGGGACAGGGGACGTCGGAGGAGGGGACACGGTGCGTAGCTCGGCTCTGCGGGGGGTGGTGATCGGCACGGTCGCGGTCGGGCTGGCTGCTGGGCTGGCCGCCGGGCTGCTGCTCGGTGGCAACCGCGGGCCGACCGACCAGGAGCGGGCCACCAGCGCACTGACCGCATTTACCACCGCCTGGGCGGCCGGCGATCTCGACCAGGCCGCGGCAGCGACCGACAACCCGGCGCAGGCCAAGGAGCGCCTGGCCGAGACCACCGAGCGGCTCGCCGTGACCGCCGGCGAGATCGTGCCGGGCGCGGTCACGGTGGCCGAGGACAAGCAGAACGCCGAGGCCGCGTTCACGGTCAAGCTGACCCTGCGTGGGCTCGGCGTCTGGCAATACGAGTCGGCCGCTGACGTGGTCAAGGCCGCGGATCGATGGGTGGTGCACTGGGCGCCCGAGATCGTCCACCCCAAGCTGACCGAGACCACCCGGCTCGGCCGGGAGCGGCACCTCCCGCCCCGCGCCCCGATCCTGGACTCCGCCGGCGATCCGCTGATGACCGAGCGTCCAGTGGTCACGATAGGGGTCTGGCCGGAGAAGCTCACCGATCCGGACCAGGCCTATCAGGTCATCGAGGACACCCTCGACGTCGACGTGGCCCGCCTGAAGCGTCGGGTCGACCAGGCCAAGCCGGACGCGTTCGTCGAGGTCATCACGTTGCGCGAGGCCGACTACCGCAAGGTCAGGGCCGAGCTGCGGGCGGTGGACGGGCTGGTGTTCGACGAGGGCCTGCGCACGCTCGCACCCACTCGCGAGTTCGCCAGGGCGCTGCTCGGCACGGTAGGCCCGGCCACCGAAGAGACGCTCGAACACGCCGGGCCGTTGGCGTCCCCGGCCGACCTGGTCGGCTCGTCCGGGCTGCAGTTGGAGTTCCAGCAGCGGCTGGCCGGCAGCCCGGACGGCCGGGTGGTGCTGTTGGAACGCGATTCCGGTCAGTTCAACGACGAGCTGTTCACGTTCAGCGCCAAGGAGGGCGAGCCGGTCCGGCTCACCATCCAGCGAGATGTGCAGGACGCCGCCGAGCGCGCGCTCACCGGTATCACCGAACCGGCCGCCCTGGTGGCGGTGCGACCGAGCACCGGGGAGATCCTCGCGGTGGCCAACCGGCCCTCCGACAACGTCTACGACCGGGCGCTGGTCGGGCAGTATCCGCCCGGTTCGACGTTCAAGGTCGTGACCACCGCGGCGCTGCTCACCGACGGACTCGGCCTCAACGACACGGTGGCCTGCCCGCGCAGCATCGAGGTCTCCGGCAAGTCCTTCGAGAACCAGGGCGAGTTCGCGCTCGGGTCGGTGCCGTTCCGCACCGACTTCGCCCGGTCCTGCAACACCGCGTTCGTCTCGCTGGCCGACCGGGTGGCCGGTTCGCCACTTGCCGAGGCCAGCGCCGGCTTCGGACTGGGCGGCGAGTGGCAGGTCGGGGTGCCGGTGTTCACCGGCAGCGTGCCGCAGTCGGGCGATGCGGTGGACAACGCGGCCGCGATGATCGGGCAGGGCGAGGTGCTGGCCAGCCCGCTGGCGATGGCGTCGATCGCGGCCACCGTGGCATCGGGGCAGTTCCAGCAACCGACGTTGCTCGTCGACCCGGCGCCGAGCGAGCCGGTGTTCCAGCCGAGCGCGCAACTCGACGAGAACGCGCTGGACGATCTGCGCACGCTGATGCGATCGGTGGTCACCGAGGGATCGGGCACCGCGCTACGCGACCTGCCGGGCAGCCCACGGGCCAAGACCGGGACGGCCGAGTTCGTCGAGGACGGCACCGTGCGCACTCACGCCTGGATGATCGGCTACCGCGCCGACGTGGCGTTCGCGGTGCTGATCGAGGGCGGCGGCTCGGGCGGCCAGGACGCCGGCCCGGTTGCCGCCCGCTTCCTGGAGGCGCTGTGAGATACGGTTGCGCGCATGCGAACCTGCGCCGACTGCGGGAAAGAGATCAAGTCTGGCGAGGAATGGCACGTGGTGGGCGTCGGGCCGCAACGCCGGATCATCTGCTCGCACTGCCGCTGAGATCGGCTTCGCCGGGCCAGTCGCGCGGCTCCGCTTCGCCCGCCCGGCCGCGCAGCTCAGTTTGGCCCACTCGGCGGGCACTGTGATCAGGTCGTACGTCGCACTCGGCGACAGCTTCACCGAGGGTCTGGACGACCCGCGTCCGGACGGGCTCGAGTTCCGCGGCTGGGCCGATCGGCTGGCCGAGCTGCTCGCCGCCCAGCGGAACGGGTTCCGCTACGCCAACCTCGCGGTGCGCGGCAAGTTGCTGCACGAGGTGGTCAGCGAGCAGCTGCCCGACGCCCTGGCGGCCCGGCCCGACCTGGTCAGCCTGTGCGCCGGCGGCAACGACATCATGCGGCCGAGCGCCGATCCCGACCTGCTCGCTGCGCAGATGCACGACGCGGTGCGGGCGTTGCACGCGATCGACACCAGGGTGGTGCTGTTCACCGGGGTCGACCCGCGCAACGTCCCGCTGCTGCGGCGGACCCGACCCAAGGTGATCGCGCTCAACGACGCACTGCACCGGATCGCCCACCAGTTCGGCTGCGTGCTGGCCGATCTGTGGGCGATGGACACGCTCTACGACTGGCGGGCCTGGAGCGAGGACCGGTTGCACCTGTCCGCGGACGGTCACCGGCTGGTGGCCGCGCACGTCGCCGAGCTGCTCGACTTACCCGGTGGCGGCGACTGGCGGGCACCATGGCCGCCGGCCGGCCCGGTCAGCTGGGTGCGGCGCCGCCGCTCGGACGCCCGCTGGGTGCGGGTGCATGTGGCGCCCTGGCTGATGCGCCGGTTACGCGGCCGGTCGTCCGGCGACGGCCGCGCACCGAAGCGCCCCGAGCTCAGCCCCTACCCATAGCCAGCCGGCCGCGGCACCGCCGCGCCAAACGGACGGGGCTCAGGTGTCCCGGCGGGAGCGCACCACCACGACCCGGTCGTCGGTGGCGAGCTGGTCCACGGTGTCGAAGCGCATGATGACGCTACCGCGCACCACCGCGAGCACGATGTCCCGGTCGGCGTGGAGCGGTCGTCCGACCTCGTCCGCGGTCACCTTCCGCTCGATGAGGTCCAGGCCCTTGCCCTGGTTGAGCAGGTCGTCGAACACGTCGCTGACCGCCGGGCTGGCGGTGGCCACGCCAAGCAGCCGGCCGGCCGCCTCGGATGAGGTGATCACCGCATCGGCGCCGCTCTGCCTGACCAGCGGAACGTTTTCGGACTCCCGGACCGCAGCCACCACGGTTGCGCTCGGGTTCAGCTGCCGGGCGGTCAGCGTGACCAGCACGGTGGTGTCGTCCCGGTCGGTCGCCACCACGATGCGGTCGGCCCGGTCCAGGCTGGCCTGGCGGAGCACGGCGTTGTGGGTGGCGTCACCGGTGACCGCGGCCAGACCACTGGCGATCGCCTCCGCGATGTGGCCGCCGTCCCGGTCGACGACGACGATCTGGTCCTTCGGGTAGCCGGTGGCGAGCAGGGTCGACACCGCACCCTGGCCCTTGGTCCCGTACCCGATGACCACGGTGTGTTCGCGCAATCGCGACCTCCATCGGTCCACCCGCCACTGCGTCCGGGTGCGTTCGGCCAGCACCTCGAACGTGGTGCCGACCAGGATGACCAGGAATATGAACCGCAACGGGGTAATCAGTAAAACGTTGGACAGCCGCGCTCCTGGCGTGGCCGGCACGATATCGCCGTATCCGGTGGTCGACAGCGTGACCGTGGCGTAGTAGATCGCGTCGATCGCGGAGACCTCGCCGTCCACGCTGTCCCGATAGCCGTCCCGGTCGGCAAACACCAGCAGGAACGTCGCAAACAGCACCAGCAGCGCCATCAGCAACCGGTCGGCCATCTTGCGCAACGGGCCGGTGGTGGACCCGGGCAGCCGGACCGCCCACCGCCTGATGTCGCCATCCGGCCCCGTGCCGACGTTGAGCCGACGCCGCCTGTCCGCCACGGGCAGCACTGTACGGCGGCACCGGCCGGATGCCCGGATGGACCCGCCCGATCCGCTCAATCGGGGTCGATCGGGCCGGTCAGGGCTGCGGTGCGGCTTAGCGCCTGGCGATCGACTCCGCGACCGTGCGGGTGTGATCGGTCCAGGGCGCCGGCCGCAGCGTGCCCGGGTCCAGCTTGACGATCGCGCGCCGGCCCTCGGCATGCACGGCCCGGTGGTCGGCGGACAGGAACCGGAACCCGTACACCGCGCTGGTCTGGCCGATCCGCTCGATCCAGAAATGCAGAGCGATCTCGCCGGTCCCGGTGACCGGCGCCAGGTAGCTGATGGTGAACTCGCGGACCGCGCTGAACACGTCGGGCGAGCTCGGCCGGCCGCCGGCGAAGTCCAGACCGTGCTCGGCCCAGAACCCGGTCAGGCCGCGCTCCAGCATGAGCGCGTAGCGGGCGTTGTGCACGATCCCCATCGCGTCCAGGTCGTCGAAGTGCACCGGGGAGCTGGTCAGGTGGCCGGATTCAAGATCCACGGCGACGGTGGTCGCGGTCACGCGGTCTCCTCGGGCAAGAGCGACGGATCAGTGCACAGTGCGCGCAACCGGTGCAGCACCGCGGCGCGCGAGCGCCGGTAGACCTGCGCCGGGTCGAACAGTCGGGACTGATAGACCGCGGCCATCCCGAGCGCGTCCACCTCGAACGCGAGCTGGTCCGGATTGGTATCGGGGGACAGGTCGCCCTGGGCGACCGCCTCGGCGGCCAGCCGGCGCAGCAGCTCGAGCCACTCGGCGCTCATCTCGACCACCCGGTCACGCAGCGGGCCGGGTCGCGAGTCCAGCTCGAACTCGACCGTGCAGAAAAAGCAGCCACCGGGCAGCACCTCGTCGGCGTAGAACGCGATTCGCCGGTCGTGCACCGCCCAGAGCCGGCGCACCCCGCGCGGTTCCCGCAGCGCCGGCCGGACCACGCGGTCCACGATCTGGTCGCGGGCCTGGTCGATCGTGGCAAGCTGCAGCGACTCCTTGGACGGCCAGTGCGCGAACAGGCCGGACTTGCTGACCCCCAGCGAGTCGGCGAGCCGGCCCAGCGTGAGCCCGTCCAGACCCTCGACCGAGGCCAGCCGGACCGCGGTGTCCAGCACGGCCTGGCGGGTGCGCTCGCCCCTGGCCATCCGGCCGTCGGCCGATACGCCTGGTGCGGTGGTGGTAGGCATGCCCGCATGCTACAACAAAACGACCGACCGGTCGCGAATTTTTCTGCCCTACGTCGGCGCGCCGGCCCGGCCAGTCCAGCCCGACCGGCTGGGGCCGCCCGCGGACGCACGCCTGGGTAAGGTTGCCGGCTACGCACCCGATGTCGAGGAGGCCCCAGAATGCACCGACCGCGACGGTTTCGACGTCGAGGCGTCGTTGCACTCGGAGCCGCGGTGCTCATCACCTCGGGCTCGGTCGCGGTGTTACCACCGGCTGCCGCGGCCGACACGCCGCGGCGCATCGTGTCCGGCTGGCTGCCGTACTGGACGATGCCCAACGCGCTCGCCGCGGCCACCGGAAACGGTGACCTGTGGGCGACCGCGTCCCCGTTCTGGTACCAGGCCACGGGTGCGACGACCGTGCTCGGCCATCCCGGCGCCGGCGACCCGGCGGTGATCGACGCGCTGCGGGCGCAGGGCATCAAGGTCCTGCCGACGGTCACCGAGACCCTCAACGCGTCGGCCATGGCTGCGCTGCTGGGCAGTCCGAGCCAGCGCGCCGCCCACGTGCAGACCCTGGTGGATCTGGTCAACGGGCTCGGCGTGGACGGCATCGACCTCGACTACGAGTCGATGAACTTCGGCGGCACCAGCGCCGAGAAGGCCGCGGTCCGCACCGGGTTCGTCACGCTGGTCGGCGAGCTGGCCACCGCGTTACACGGCCAGGGCAGCACGCTGTCGGTGACGATCGGCGCGCGGACTAGCGCCTCGGACCCGAACTGGGCGGTGTTCGACTATCCCGGGATCGGAGCCGCCGCCGACTACGTCCGGATCATGGCGTACGACTACCACTACAGCGGCGGGCCGCCCGGCCCGATCGCGCCGTTGCCGTGGGTCAAGCAGGTCGTCGGCTATGCGGTGACCGCGATCCCGGCCGGGCGGATCCAGATCGGCGTCCCGCTGTACGGCTACGACTGGCGGTGCGGTAACGACGCCTGCACCTCCAAGGCGGCCGGCACCACCGCGACCTCGCTGACCTATCAGCAGGTCGAAGCGCTGCGGGTGGCCGAAGGCGCGAGCCGGATCTGGTCGTCGACCGATGCCGCGGCCAGGTTCGGCTACACCGACGACCTCGGGAACAAGCACGTGGTCTGGTACAACGACTACCAGTCCACCCAGGCCAAGATGAGCCTGATCGGCAGCTACAAGCTGGCTGGGCTGGTGTTCTGGGCGGTTGGTTTCGAGGACACCAGGCAGTGGGCACCGCTGCGTGGCTACGCCACCCAGCGGGCCCGCACGATCTCGATCAGCGCCACCAGCGCGGTGACCTACGGCTCGACGGTCACCGTGACCGGCACCGTACGGGACGCGGCCGGCATTCCGGTGTCCGGGCACAAGGTGATCCTGCAGCGGCGCTGGCAGGGCGGCAGCACCTGGACCGACGTGGCCAGCGGGAGCAGTTCGTCCACCGGCGCGGTCTCGCTGAGCTATCGCCCGTCGTCGAGCAGCGTGTTTCGGCTGACCTCTCCGGCCACTTGGACCTTCGAGGCGGCGACCAGCCCGGAGCGGAACACCGCGGTGCGGTGGAAGGTGACCGCGAGCGCCAGCGACACCACCCCGAGACCGGGCAGCACGGTGACCATCTCGGGCAAGGTCGGCCCGAACCGGGCCGGTACTACGGTGGAGCGGCAGAAGTACAGCAACGGCGCCTGGGTCACGGTGGCCCGCACCACGGTCAACTCGACCGGCGGCTACACGTTCAAGGCCTGGGCCGGCAGCCGTGCCGGCACCATGAGGTACCGGATGAAGGCGCTCGGCACCGACTACAACGCCACCGGCTACAGCCCGACCGTCACGCTCACCGTGGGGTGAGGCTCTCCACCGGGAGCTCGAACCAGCGCAGGTGCTCGAAGTCGGCCGACACCCGGTCACCGAGCTCGATGTCGGTGCAGACCCGCTCGCCGAGCTGGTCGAACAGGTCCTGCGCCTCGGTCAGATAGCCGGCCAGCGCGCTCTCCGGGGCGGAGTCGTGCTGCGCCGGGAAGCGCAACGTCCCGGTCTCGTCGTAGCTGAGCTGGTGCAGCCGCAGCGGCGGCTCCACCGGTCCGTTGCGGTGCCGCCACAGCCCGGTCACCGGGTCGAACAGGTAGTCCGGCAGCAGCTTCCAGCCGTGCTCGGCGACCAGGTGAACCGCGGCCACCACGTAGCGGAACACGGTCTCGGAGATGAAGTAGTTGAAGTTCACCCGCACCCAACCGGGCTTGATGCCCTCGCAGCCATGCGCGATCTCCCGCTCGAACTCGTGCGAGCGGTCCAGGTCGATACCGAGCAGCCGGTGCCCGTAGGGCCCGGCGCACGAGCAGCCGCCGCGCGACTGCACCCCGAACAGATCGTTGAGCACCGCGACCACGAAGTTGTGATGCAGATAGCGCCCGCCGGCCCGGCGCACCACGAACGAGACGATGGACAGCCGCTCGGCGTCCACGTTGCCGAGGATCTCGATGGTGGGCGCGGTCTGCCAGGACTCGATCGCGCGCTCGACGAAGTCCTCCTCGTGCGCCCGGATCGCCGCGACCCCGACTGCGTGCTTGAGCCCGAACACCAGCCCGGCGCGGATCGACTCGACGATCGCCGGGGTGCCGCCCTCTTCCCGATGCGCCGGGTCGTCGTAGTAGCGGTGCTCCAGCGGGTTCACGTAGGCGACGGTGCCGCCGCCCGGCACCACCGGCACCCGGTTGCGGCACAGCTCGTTGCGCACCACCAGGACACCCGGGGTGCCGGGCCCGCCGATGAACTTGTGCGGCGACAGGAAGATCGCGTCCTTGTAGGCCAGCGGGTGAACGTCGCATTGCGGCCGCATCTCGATGTCGACATACGGTGCGGCCGCGGCGAAGTCCCAGAACGACAGTGCGCCGTGCCGGTGCAGCAGGTCCGCGATCGCGCAGGTGTTGGACACGATGCCGGTCACGTTGGACGCGGCCGAGAACGAGCCGATCTTCAGCGGCCGGTCGGCGTACCTGACCAGCTCGGCTTCCAGCATCGACAGGTTGATATGGCCGTCCGCGTCCTCGCTGATCGTGACCACGTCGGCGATCGACTCGCGCCAGGGCAGCTCGTTGGAGTGGTGCTCGAACGGGCCGACGAACACCGCCGGCCGCCGCGCCGCCGGGATCTGCGCGGACAGCTGGTACTCGTCGTCGAGGCTGGCCGGGATCCGCACCCCGAGGATCCCGATCAGCTTGTCGATCGCGGCGGTCGAACCGGAGCCGCAGAAGATCACCGAGGTGTCCTGGTCGGCGCCGGTGGCCTCGTGAATGATCCTCCGGGCGTCTTCGCGCAGCCTGGTGGTCTGCAACCCGGTGCCGGAGGACTCGGTGTGCGTGTTGGCGTAGCGGGGCAGGACCTCGGCCCGGATGAAGTCTTCGATGAAGCTCAAGGCTCGGCCGGACGCGGTGTAGTCGGCGTAGGTGACCCGGCGCGGACCGTACGGCCCCCACATGACCTGATCGTCGCCGATCACAGAGGCGCGGATCGTCGCGAGCAGCGGGTTGGCCGGCAGTTGAGCAGACGGATCCGGGATGCCGGGCAGGCCGGCGAACAGCGGTGCTACCACGTCCGGAGGGTACCTGAGTCGGTCTGGATCACCGACCACCGTGTACCCGTCGTATGATCACGGACACGTAGCGGAACCGGCCTTGGCGGTGATTGGCGGTGGCCTCGAGCGGGTCCGGGTTCGTCGGCGCGCTCGCCACCGACCTGCTCGCCGACGTGCTGTTCGCCGCGATCCTGGCGGCTGCGGCGATCTGGCTGACCCATCGAGCCAGGCGCAAGCGAGTCCGGCGGTTCTTCGGGGTGATGCCGGGCGCCGGGTCGATCTCGGTGTTCCTGTCCAGCATCGTGGTCAAGGAACGGGGCACGGTCGGGATCGGCCCGATCGTCGAGGGCTACCACGGGCCGGCGATCACCGAGCTCGAGTACCGGCATGTCCTCGGGTTCGCGGCCACGGTCGAGACCAAGCCGTTCATCCGGCTGCTGCGCGCGGTGCTGCCCGACGATCTGGTCGGTCCGGTCGAGCCCACGGTCTGCCAGGTCAGGGTCAGCCCGCACTTATCCGCCGGCGAGCACCCGTCCCGGCACCGTGAGGACCACGGCAAGGAGGTCGACGACGCGCTCGCCGGTGGTTGCGTCGTGCTGGTCGGCAGCCCGGTCTACAACCTGCTCACCCACGTCGTGCTCGACCACCCGGCCGCCGACGACGGTGCCCGGTCCCGGTTCCGGTTCATCCGCACCGGGGACACCCCGCCGACCGCCAGGCGCGGCGTCGAGGTCATCGACGTGTATCCGGGCGAGAACCAGCGGTTCATGCGCACCGACACGTCGGAGCTCGCGCATCCGGGCCCGATCAACGAATACTTCGTGGTGGAGAAGCTGCGCACCGCGCACGGGCGGACCATCTTCATTTGCGCCGGCACCTGCAGTTCGGCCACCGCCGCCGCGCTGGATCGGCTCACCGAGTGGCGTGAGTTGGAGCGCCGGTTCGGCGCGGCCGGCTTCGGGTTGCTCTGCGAGATCCGGCTGGCCGCTGTCGACGACCGCGAAGCCGATCCCCGGCCGGACCGGGTCAGGGAGCTGTTCAGCTACCCGGGGGACTATCGGGCGATGCCGAGCGCGCGGCGGCGAACCCGCGGGTGATCTCACCGAGCCACTCCGGCATCACCTCGGGCGCGCTGAGCACAAGGTCGGCCAGCTCGGCGAGTTCGGCTCCGGTCTCGGTGTTGGTCACCGCGACCCGGACCGCGACGAAACCGGGATGGGCGGCCGCGTGCTCGGCCAGCACCTCGAACGCGCGCTGGTCGGAGATGTCGTCCCCGACATACCACGCGCCGGCCAGACCATTGATCTCGTGCTGCACCACCGACCCCTTGTCCCTGGCCACCGGCGGTTTGATCTCGGCCACCATCCGCCCCGGTTGCACGGCCAGGCCGGCCCGCTCGGCCTCCCGCTGCGCCCAGGTCTCCACCTGGTCGCGCCGGTGTGGGGCCATCCGGTAGTGCAGTGTCACCGCGATGTGCTTGTCCTCGACCAGGACGTCGGCGGGCAGCTCGTGCCTGGCCGCCTCCACCAGCCGGCGCACCGCCGGCACCCAGGGCACCACCTCGGGGTCGACCGCGACCACGCCGTCCCGCCTGCTCTCCAGGCCGTAGAGCCCGTACAGGTCCACGCTGGGCAGCTCGCCGAACCGTTCGGCCAGGAAGTCCACCGGCCGCGCCGACACGATCGCGACCCGGTCGACCAGCGCGACCAGCTCGGCCAGCCGATCCAGCACGCCGGGCACCGGTTGCACCGCGCCCGGATCTGGGTGGATGACCGCCAGCGTGCCGTCGAAGTCGAAGAAGAAGCCGATGTCGCCGGCGTAGGGTGCGGACGCCGCGACCGCCTCGGCCGAGGTCAGCGGCGCGCGTCCGGCGGGCGACATGGCGCACACGCTAGCGCACCAGGTCAGCTCCAGATCGTCACGTAGACCGGGGGCCGGAACCGGGACGGCGGCGCCCCGGACCCGGGCGCGCGCATCAGGTGCAGGGCCTCGGGAGTGCCGAGGAAGTTGCGCAGCGAGGTCACCGCGGCCGATCGCCGCTCCAGCGGCAGCGTGGTCATGAACCACGCGGTCTGCATCGGCGTGGCCGGGGTGTCCACCACCGTGAGCTCGCCCCGGCGCAGCTGCTGGCTGACCAGATGTGCCAGCGCGGGGGGCCACGCCGGCGCCGTTCGCGACCGCGGCCCAGGCCGCGGTCTGGTTCGGGAAGACCTGCACCCGCGGTTCGGGAACGCGCAACCTGCGCAGCAACCGGCTGGTGTCGCTGTGCGGATCGGCGCCGGTCGGGTCGACCAGCCAGGGCCAGTGCCGGGCGTCGCCGCGGGGCCGGCCGGTGCCGGCGCCGACCACGATGACCCTGGTCCGGAACACCGGCTCGCTGTACAGCTCGCCGTCGGCCGCGCGGCTCAGATCCGGACCGAGCGCCACGTCGGCGAGCCGGTTGGCCACCAGCACCGGCATCTCGCCGGCGCTGGCCACCCCGCAGGTGGTCTCGACCGCCTTGGCGGTGCGCCGGCTGAACGCTTCGGTCAGCGGAGTGGCCACGAACTCCGCGATCGGGGCTGGTGGTGACGACCCGCAACGGCTCGGGCGCGCCCCGGGCGGCCCGGACCTCGGCCTCGGCCTCGGCCGCCAGCGCAACCATCTGCGACGCGACCGACAGCAACCGGGAGCCGCCCGTGGTCAGTGTCATCCCGCTGCTGCCGCGCACGATGAGCTGGTCACCCAGGTGCAGGCGTAAAGCCGCCAGTGCCTGCGACACGGCGGGTTCGC
>JAKEEW010000550.1 GCA_022616375.1 Sporichthyaceae bacterium | reverse complement strand
CTGGCTGGGGCGTCGGTGACCGAGGTGGCGGCGTCGGTCGGTGTGTCCCGGGTCTCGGTGCACGCGTGGATTCGGCGGTATCTGTGCGAGGGTCTGCCGGGTTTGGCGGATCGGTCGCATCGGCCGCGGTCGTGTCCGCATCAGGTGCCGGCCTCGATCGAGGTGCTGGTCGCGGAGCTGCGACGTAGGCATCCGCGGTGGGGCGCCACCCGGATCGTGATGGAGCTGCTGCGCAACCCGCCCGAGGATGGGCTGGTGCCGTCGCGGGCGACGGTCAACCGGATTCTGGCGCGTCGGGGGTTGATCGAACCGCGGCGGCGAAAGCGCCGGCGTGACTCGTATATGCGCTGGCAGCGGCCTGCGCCGATGCAGCTGTGGCAGATGGACATTGTGGGCGGGGTGCTGCTGGTCAACCCCGGCACAGGTGAGCTGCGCGAGGCCAAGGTGGTCACCGGCGTCGATGACCATTCCCGGTTTTGTGTGATCGCCTCGGTGGTGGAGCGGGCCACCGGCAGGGCGGTGTGCCTGGCGTTGGCGCAGGCGTTAGCCCGGTTCGGGGTGCCCGAGGAGATCCTGACTGACAACGGCAAGCAGTTCACCGCCCGGTTTGGTCGTGGCGGTGAGGTGCTGTTCGACAAGATCTGCCGCAAGAACGCGATCACCCATCGGTTGACCCAGCCGGCGACGCCGACCACGACCGGGAAGATCGAGCGGTTCCACCAGACGCTGCGCCGGGAGCTGCTGGACGAGCAGCAACTGTATGAGTCGCTGGCCGCCGCCCAGGCCGCGGTGGACGGGTTCGTGGCGCAGTACAACGCCGACCGGCCGCACCAGTCCCTGGATGCCAAGGCGCCGGTTACCCCGGCCGAGCGGTTCACCCCGATCCCCTCAGAGCACCGTGAGCTGCTCGAGTTGTGGCTGCCGCCCACGCTGACGGCCACCACTGGTGACGGTGTCCAGGAGCTGGCCGATGACCGCACCGGATCAGGTCCGCTGCCGCGGTCCTCCCCAACGGGTGCGGTCGAGTTCGACCGGGTGGTGCCACCGTCAGGGAACCTGTGGGTCGCCGGGAAGCAGTTCTGGTTGGGTCCGGCCCGGGCCGGGACGGTGGTCCGGTTCTGGGCCGACTGCGATCTGATCCACCTGCTGATCGCGGGCACCCGGGTCAAGACCGTGCGCTCCCACCTGAGCGTGGCCGACCTGGCCAAGCTGGTCGCCGACGGTGCGGTCAGCGCCGGGCCGGCGCCGCTGCCACCGATCGAGAACGGCGACGCGGTCGAGGTGGAACGGGTCGTGTCCCGCTGCGGGCTGGTCTCGCTGGGCGGTCATGTCGTGCTCGCCGCGGAGATCCTCGCCGCTCGTCGGGTCGGGATCCGGATCGAACCAACGACGCTGATGTTCTACGACCTGGACACCCGCGAGCTGCTGCGCACCCGCCCCAACCCGCTCAGCCACGAGCAGACCCGCCGGCTGCGCGGCATCCGACCGGCCGGGCCACCACCCCGGCCGTCGAGCGAACCGGTCCGGGTGCAACGCCGCGTCTCGGTCACCGGCACGGTGATGGTCTGCGGGCAGACCGTCGCCCTCGGCCGCGCCCACACCCACCAGACCGTCACCATCGGCGTGTCCGAATCCACCCTGGCGATCGAGCTGCCCGACGGGGAGATCCGCGTCGTGCGCCGCACCACAACCAAGGCGGTGCGCAACATCAAAGCTGACCGACCCACCGGCGACCCTCGCCCCGTGAGCAGGCCAAATAGGGCAGGCTGACCCGGTGACCAGCCAGTGGGAAACCGGCCGACCAGCCAATGTCGGTGACGATCTTCGCCACGTCCGAAACCACGCAGACGTGGCACACGTCGTCGAGCGCATGCGCGCCGACCTGCTCGAACACCCCGACGAGTGGGAGAACCACACCCCTCGAGCGCTACCTCGCCGGCCTGTCAGCATTGATCCGCGACGTCGACGGTCTCCTCAGCAACCGGGGAGAGCAGCCGCCCGACAGGCCATCATGGGCGCTGATCGCCGAGCTGCTCGTCGGCGGCTCGGGCTACGAATGAGCAGACGAGCTCATCCCCCCCAGCCGAATCGCCCCTAGCATCGAGGCAGACCGACCGCGGACGGTCACCACAGTTTCCTAGGCCAGCTGTAAAGCATCAGCTGAGCCAGATCCGTTAAGGATCAACTGAGGCTAGGCAGCTGACGAGATCGGCGTAGCAGTATCCGATGTCAACATCGTTGCCGAGATTGAGCTGGCCGATCCCGACGAGTACGACAGCGAGACCGAGACCGTCACACTACGAGGACGGGAACTGCTCCTCCAGCACTTTCGTGGTGGCATCGACCCATAGACGGGTCCCCCCTCACCACCTTCGCTGGGCGCGGCACATCAAGGTCATCAGAGCATCGTGGAGCAGCCGGGACTAAGCGGACAGACCACCGTTAGCCGGTGTTAGCGGCGACGGGTCAGCCGACCGCCATGCTTCCTTCGCCACGTATCACGCGCATCCAGTAAGGCTGCAATGACCTCGGCTGGTCGCTCGCCCACGGCCGAGGGATTCTCGTAGTAGGTCGCAAGTTGCTGGGCATAGGGTGCGGCTTTCGCAACGGCGGCCCGCGCTTCGGCCGTACTCCGGATGTAGGTTTCCAGCGTCGTGCGCTCGTGCCATGCCTGGAAGGCTCGATGCTCGTCTTCGGTCATGTAGTCGCCGCGCAGGATACGCGGCTGGTAGTGCTTGGCGGCAGCGGCTACGGCGACAGCGGCAATCGCACCGGCGAAGATATTGTCTATGGCCGTCTGGTGGCGTTGATGGACGTTCAGCCAGTAGGTCAATCCAGCGCCAACGAGGACCGATGCCAGGGGAACGACTGCGTCGATCACAAACGTCACGTTGCCATCATGGCTGGCAGCCGTCTGCCATGCTGCGACGATGGACAATCTAGTCTTGTCGCTCGCCCCGCTGGCTGGCGTTGCGTTTGGCGCCTACCTCTCGTACTGGCTGACCGCGACCAGCCAGAGCCGAGGCGAGATCGCCTTCACGTTCCGCGAGGCCGAGACGTCCGTTGCATACGCGCACGCATCCCACATGATCTACATGACCGATCCCGCAGATGACCACGACGCCACCCGAGGCTGGGGAGAGGTTGGCCCTAATGATCCCCGCCCCGGTCACCTAAGCCGAAGTCTGACTCAACAGATGGCCAACGAGCGCAATAGAGCGCTCATCACCGCGAGAGGTGCCCTTAGCCGCCTTGTTCCGTACGACCGGCGGTTCGAGACCTGAGGTTGGTTGGGTCGGGGACTGGCGCGGTGACGCGGTCGCGTTCCGTTTCCGGCCCCCGCCCGTCGAACCGTGCATGCGGTTCTCCCGCACACGGCTCACCGACGT
>JAKEEW010000549.1 GCA_022616375.1 Sporichthyaceae bacterium | reverse complement strand
GTGGGAACGTACCGGAGACAACACCGAGGCCGTCGCCACCGGACTGCAGCGCACCGGCGGCATCATCACCGCGGCCGCCCTGTTGCTCATCGTCGTCGTGGCCGGCTTCGCCACCGGTGGCGCCGCCACGTTGAAGATGCTCGGCGTCGGCACGGTGGTCGCGGTGGCGGTCGACGCCGCGCTCGTACGTACCTTGCTCGTGCCGGCAACCATGCGGCTACTCGGGAAGTGGAACTGGTGGGCACCTCCGCGGCTGGCCCGGCTTCACCGCCGCTTCGGCATCCGCGACGGTGGTGCCGTTGCTGCCGCCGAGGATCGCGAGCCAGCGCAATCGCAGGCTTGACCCGGCTCGGCCGAGCCGCCACGACCACTCCTCTGAGGAAGCGTGCGGGGCAGGTGGTGGCAAGGCCCAGGCGGAACGCGCCGGCCGGTCACCGTTTTCAAAAGCGGGTATAGCGAGCGCTATACTCGCCGGGTGGCCGATGCCGAGTGGCAGATCTACGTCGTGAACGAGGTGCGCGAGTGGATCGACACTCTGGACGAGGCTACGCACGCGCGGGTGGTGGCGTCGATCGACCTGTTGGCTGAGACCGGTCCTGGACTGGGCCGGCCGCTGGTCGACACGATCCACTCCTCGGCGATCGCGAACCTGAAGGAGCTGCGCCCCGGCACGGTGCGGATCCTGTTCGCGTTCGATCCGTGGCGTTCGTCGATCCTTCTGGTGGCCGGGGACAAGGCCGGCCGGTGGAACGAGTGGTACACCGAGGCGATCCCGCTGGCCGAGCAGCGCTACGAGACGTACCTGAAGGAACGCATCGGAGAGGAAGGTGAACAACGATGAGCGGCCATGTTCGGTGGGCCGACATCCGCCTCGAACACGTGGCGCGGGCGGGCGGCGAGGAGGCGGTCGAGACCGGCAAGCAGGAACTGCTGGCCGAGGTGATCGGGCACCGCTTGGCCGAGTTGCGCAAGGCCCGCGGCCTGACCCAGCAGCAGGTCGCCGACCGGATGGGCATCACCAAGGGCCGGGTCTCGCAGATCGAGCAGGGCAAGGTTTCCGGCCAGGAGGTGCTGGCCC
>JAKEEW010000548.1 GCA_022616375.1 Sporichthyaceae bacterium | reverse complement strand
GGCCGTTTGGCACCTTTTATCACAGAGTTGACCTTGTTATCCCGGTTCTCTGCTGTGCGTCGCTCGTCCGTGTTCCTGCTTGGCGTAGGACTGCTGGCGACCACCCTGTCCGCGTTGCCGTCTACCGCATCGGCGAGCACGCCCGCAGCGACCCAGGCGGCCTCGGTGCCGGGCCAGTCCATCGCCGCCGCCGACTTCACCGACGACCCGGACGGCAAGCCGCTGCCGGATCCGGTGTGGCCGAAGGCGGGTCCGGTCGAGGTCGACCTGACCGGGGCGCAGACCCGGTCAGGTCAAGTGACCGACGAGTCGCCGATCGCGATCAAGCCGGCCTCCGAGGAGTCCCTCGAGAAGGCGGGCCTGACTGGCGACCCGGTCGAGGCTCCGGCGACCGCGCCGAGCACCACCCCGACCACCGAAGCAAGCCCGACGGCCGATGCCACCCCCACCGCCGAGCCGACCCCCACGGCCGAAGCCACACCCACCGCGGAGGCAACCCCGTCCGCGGAGGCTGCCGCCAGCGAGCCGGCGGCCGTCATACCGGCCGAGGTCAAGGTCGAGATCCTGGACCAGACTGCGGCGCAGACCCTCGGCGCGACCGGTCTTGCGTTCCGGGTCGACCGCACGGACGGGGGGAACACGCCGGGCCTAGTCGATCTTGACATCTCGTACGACGGATTCCGTACCGCGACCGCCCACCTTACCGACCGGATCCGCCTGGTGAAGGTGCCGGCGTGCGCCCTGACCCAGCCCGACAACCCAGAGTGCTTCCGGTGGTCGGTCGTGGAGACCACCAACGACCAGCAGGCCGGCATCCTGTCCGGCGCAGTGTTCACCGGTTCGGACCCGTCTGTGCCGGCGGCAGTACCGATGGGTGTCCGGGACGCTGAGCTCATGACCGCCGGCGGCGGAGAGATCTTCCTCACCCAGGCGGCGACATCCAGCGACTCCGGTGACTACCGGGCCACCGACCTCAAGCCATCCGGTTCGTGGAGCACCGGCGTGCAGTCCGGTGGGTTCAGCTACGAGTACCCGATCCCGCTGCCGCCGAGTGTTGGTGGAGCGGCACCGGACCTGCGAATGGTCTACAACTCGCAGTCGGTAGACGGGATGTCGGCCGCCACAAACTCGCAGGGCTCGCACATTGGCGTCGGCTGGGAGCTGAACACCGGTTACATCGAGCGCAGGTACAAGTCCTGCACCTGGGACAATCGGCCGCCACGGTGGCCGGTCGGGGTATCGGGCGCACCGCGCCCAGCGGCGGGCCGCGACCGCGCGGCGGCGGCCCAAGGTGCGCAGGCTTGACCGGTG
>JAKEEW010000081.1 GCA_022616375.1 Sporichthyaceae bacterium | reverse complement strand
GGTCCGCCCGGGCGCCGGCGGCGGCTTAGCCCGGGTCGGGACCGATGGCGACCGGACGCTGCGGGTCGGTGATCCAGTTGCTCCAGGAGCCCGGGTAGAGCGTCGCCGGCAGCCCGGCCAGGGTGAGCGCCAGCACGGTCTGGGCTGCCGCGACTCCGGACCCGCAGTAGGCACCGGTCGGGACATCCGGCCGGGCACCGAGCGCGCCGTAGCGGGCCCGCAGCTCCGCCGCGGGCCGGAACGATCCGGCCGGGGTCAGGTTGCCGGCGATCGGTGCGTTCACCGCCCCAGGGATGTGACCGGCGACCGGGTCGATCGGCTCGGTCTCGGCCCGGTAGCGCTCGGCGGCGCGCACGTCGAGCAGCAGCGCGGTGCGGGCCACCCCGGCCGCAAGATCCGCGTCCAGCACCGGCAGGCCGCCTGGCATGGCCAAGAAGTCGCCCGGTTCGGCGGTGACCGGCTCGGTCGGGCAGGCCAGCCCAGCCGCTTGCCAGGCCGGGTAGCCGCCGTCCAGCACCCGAACGCCCGGATGTCCGAAGTAGCGCAGGCACCACCAGCCCCGGGCCGCGCCCATCGCGTCGCCACCGTCGTAGACCACAACCGGCCGGTCGTTGCGCACTCCGAGCCGGCGCATGGCCGTCTGGAACCGTTCCGGGTCGGGCAGCGGATGCCGGCCGCCGGCTCCGGCCGGTGCGGCCAGATCCCGATCGAGGTCGCAGTAGACCGCGCCCGGCAGGTGGCCGGCGCGGTAGTCCGCGATCCCCGGCGGCCCGGCCAGCCGCCAGCGCACGTCGAGCACGGTAGGCCCGGGCTCGTTGTCGCGCACGTCCGGCGCGGGCTCGCCGTCGAGCGCGGCGGCCAGCTCCTCGACCTGGATCAGCGGGCTCTGCTCGGGGCGGCTAGCGCTACTCATGCGGGTAATCCTGCCTGGTAGCTCAGCAACGGGATCCGGCGCTCGGCCTCGGTGATCGAGCCGTGCATGCCGATCAGCGCCGACTCCAACGGTTCGGCCACGGTGGCGACGACCGCGCTGCTGTCCCTGGCCAGCGCGACCACGTCGCCGATCCGATCGCGCACGGACGCGGATACCTGCGGTCCGAACAGGCCGGCCTCGATCGCCTCGGCTCGGCTCAGCACCCAGAACCGCGACCCGAGCAACTCGCGCCAGGTCTGCAGCACGTCCGCCGCCGCTCCCGGCACCGCGTACACGTGCCGGGCGCGGGCCTCGCCGCCCAGCAGCGCCACTCCACTGCGTAGCTCGAGGTGGTCGTCGGCGTCGAAGCGGGCGGTCGGCGGCACGTCGACCATGCCGTGGTCCGCCGTGATGTACAGCGAGGTGCCGGCCGGCAGGCCGGTCACCAGCAGCTCGACGAACCGGTCCACCTCGGTCAGCGCGGCCAGCCACGGCAGGGTGAACACTCCGCACACGTGACCGGTCGAGTCCAGCTGGCTCAGGTAGGTGTAGACCAGCCGGCGACCGGTCCCGGCGAGCTCGTCAAGCGTGACCATGGCTCGCTGCTCACCCGCCTCGGCCCCGACGTAGCGGGCGCCGCGGAACGCCGCCAGGGTCAGCCCGGAACCCTCGAACTCGGGCGCGGACACGTGCGCCACCGCGATCCCGGCCGCGGCGGCCCGCTCGAAGCAGGAGGTCTCGCGCTGCCAGCGCACCGGGTCGATCCGCGGATCCCAGCGCAGCTGGTTGAGCAGCCAGCCGGCGCCTGGCACCGCGACCTGGTAGCCGAGCAAGCCGTGCCGACCGGGCGGCAGGCCGGTGCCGACCGAGCCGAGACTGGTCGCGGTGGTGGCCGGGCACGCCGTGCTGAGCACCGTGGCTGACGTGAGCAGCTCGGCCAGGACCGGGACGGTCGCGGCGGACCGGGTCACGACCCGCTCGACCTGCTCATACCCGAGCCCGTCGACCAGCAGCACGCACGCCTTCTCGGTCGGCGGCAGGCCAAGCGGGTTGCGCTCGCCGGGCACGCCAAGCGCGTCGAGAACCGACGGCATCAGCTCGGCGAGCGTGGACTCGCCGTACGGCAGGATCGGCAGGCCCTGCGGCAGGCCGGTCACCCGCGATTCAGCGTGCGT
>JAKEEW010000547.1 GCA_022616375.1 Sporichthyaceae bacterium | reverse complement strand
CTAACGGGGCTGCGCCCCAGCCCGACCAGGCGTGTTCGGTGGGTTGATGTTGGTGTTTGGGCTCCGGTCGGATCGGTGCGGTGACACGCTGTGTCCCGGTATCGACCGCTCGTTGGCGGTAGGTGGCCTTGCGGCCTGTCCGACCGGAGCTTGTCATGACGCTACCCCGTTCCGTCTCCGAGGTGCTGGCCGATCGGGTGCTGTTCGAGATCGAGTCCATCGACCGGATGTATCTCAACGTGTTCGTTCCCGAACTGCAGCGCACCGGTCAGGTGGTCGGGTTCCTGATGCGTCACCGCGGGTTCCCGATCGCCTCCACCGCCTCGGTGGCGCCGATGTCCAGGCAGTTCGTCGCCGACGTCTACGACTTCGCCGCGGCCCACGACGTGCCGGTGGTGCGCTTCGCCAAGGGGCAGCGCAAGGATGAGGTGATGCGCGGGCACCTGGCCGGGTTCACCGGCACCGACCGGATCGTGTTCGTCGGGGTGGCCCAGGAGAAGGCCCGCGTTTTTCGCACCGAGCGGCGGCACAACCCGCTGACCGGGGCGGCCTACCCGTGGATCGTGACCGCCACCGCGATGATCAACCACTACTACTTCTACGGCGTGGACGACGACTTCGGCCCGTTCTTCCTCAAGTTCTGCTCCTACTTTCCCTACACCGCCCGGCTGTGCATCAACGGCCACGAGTACGCCAAGCGGCAGGCCGCCAAGGTCGGGATCGGCTTCGAGCCGCTGGAC
Organism: Sporichthyaceae bacterium; assembly: GCA_022616375.1. GTDB lineage: Bacteria > Actinomycetota > Actinomycetes > JAKEEW01 > JAKEEW01 > JAKEEW01. The sequence continues at coordinate 347 of JAKEEW010000547.1, read as the reverse complement.
AACGGGTTCGCCGCGGTGGCCGACCCGGGCGCGGTGCAGGCGATCTGCGACGGCCTGACCGAGGACCGCATCGACGCTCTGCTGCGCAAGTGGCTGGCCCGGCTGCCGCATCCGTTCACCGCCACCGACCGTGCCGCCGGCTACCGGTATGACATCTCCGTCCTGCAGGCCGAGTTCTCCCTGACCCAGATGCTCGACACGCCGGTCTCGGGGCGGATCTTCTTCGAACAGGTCATCCGGGACAACCTCGACCTGGGCCGCCCGGACCGGGTCAGCCTGATCTTCGCCCGCCGGGTCCCGCGCAACACCCCGGGCCGGTTCCGCACCCGGGTCATCACCCAGCAGGT
>JAKEEW010000546.1 GCA_022616375.1 Sporichthyaceae bacterium | reverse complement strand
GCCTCTGCCCACCCTGGTCACCCGCCGCGCTCGCGCCACCGTGTACGGCCTGGCCGGGGTCGACGACCGCGGCCGGGTCGCCGACCGTACGCTCATCCGCGCCCTCGGCTGGACCGAGCACACCCGCCTGGACCTGCGGGTGGACACGGGCCGGGTGGTCATCACCGCGGTGACCGACGGCCGGCACGGGCTCGCCGGGCGTGACCGCGTGCCGCTGCCGGCGCGGGTGCGGCGCGGCTGCGGCATCGAGCCCGGCGATCGGGTGCTGCTGGCCGCCGAGCCGGCCGACGGCGTGCTGACGGTTCATCCGTTGGCCAGCCTCGACGCGATGCTCAACACCCTGTGCGGCCGGGCCAGGGGTGATGCGGCGTGACCGTGCGACCCGTAACCAGCGTGAGCCAGGCCGAGCTGGACGCCGCGCTGCTGCTGCTGTCCCGCATGGGCATCACCCCGGCCGACTTGCTCGCCGGCACCCCGCCCCGGCCCCCGGCACCCACCTTCGCCGAGTACGTGCCCGTCGTCTCCGCTGCGGTGAGCGAGGCGAGCCGGCGTGCCTACTCCACCTACTGGAACAAGCTCATCGAGACGTGGGGCGCGCGGCGCATCGACGAACCGACCCCGTCGGAGATCCAGCAGCTCGGTGAGCACGTGCGCGCCAACCGGGTCGTACGCAGCAACGCCCGCGGCGGCCACAGCGCGGTGGAGAACTTCATCACCGCACTGCGCTGCTTGTACCGGCACGCCGTCGCCGACGGCCACCTCAGCGACGCCGACAACCCGGCCCGCAAGGTGGAAAAACCCCGCCGGCCGGCCAGCACCCGCCACGCGGTCCCGGACACCCGGATCGCGGAGATCAACCAGGTCGCCGCCACCACCGGCAACGACCCCGCCCTGGACACCCTGATCCTACGGCTGCACATCGAAACCGCCTGCCGGCGCGGCGGCGCACTCGCCCTGCGCCCGGCCGACCTCGACGCCGAGCAGTGCCTGATCCTGCTGCGGGAGAAGGGCGACACCACCCGGTGGCAACCCATCTCACCGACGCTGATGACCCACCTCCAGGCCCACGCGCGGGAGCGGGGTGCGCCTGCGGATGGGCGGCTGCTGCGCTACCGCGACGGCAAGCCGATCACCCACCGCCGCTACGACCACCTCTGGGAGCGCATCGGTGAGCGTCTGCCCTGGGTGGCCACCCAGCAGGT
>JAKEEW010000545.1 GCA_022616375.1 Sporichthyaceae bacterium | reverse complement strand
TGACGTCCTGAATCAGCGGGCAGATCGTGTCACCGGCGGCGCACGCTTTTACCGGCACGTACGCGGTGTTACCGTCCTTTCCCGCGGCGGTGTGCTTGTACTTACACCGCGCGAGGCCCTCGAGACAGTTCGACTGGTGTTTCTCCCCGGTTGGCGTGCAGCGGTCCACCTTGAATTTGATCTCCGGCTTCCCGGGGTCGTCGGTACACCGTACGGGGACGGCCTGTTTAGGGGGCTGGCAATCGGCCTTGCTCGAGGTGTTGGACTGGTCCGTCTGGCCCGGCTTGTGGGTGCAGTCCCCGTATTTCGCCCATGTGTATTCATTCGGCGGCGAGGGCGGAGCCGGGCAGTTAATCAAGGACACGGTGACGCACCCCCAGAACCGGTCTTCGGTGGTGCAGGAGTCAAACGCGGACGGCGTGCAGCACTTGTCTGTAAACACGGTGACAGGAACGGGCGTGGGAGAGGGGTCGCCGACCCGGACCGACAGCGCCCGCCCGTCCGCGACGGGACGCCAGGCTATCGCGTCCTTCGCCAGGGCAGCAGCGGCCACCACCACGAGAGCCACGCACAGCACCACGACGACCGAGCGAGTGTTCCTGAACATGATGAACTCCTGAAACGCTCTGGCGAACGGCCGGCGTCAGCCGGTTGGTACTGCAACCAGCTGCTGACCGTGCCCCGCACCAGCCGGCTAACGCCGGCCGTTCGCCGACCCATTGTCCCAACCGCTACTTCCCCGGCCGGACCATCGACACCGACAGCCGGATCGGGTCGCGGCCCTTCACCCGGATCACCAACTTCGGATCGCCCTCGGCCGGCTGAAGGCTCGGCACCAACGTCAGGCTGAGGATGGCGACATGGCTGGCCGTCGGTTCGGTCATCTTCCATTCCACCGAGTAGCCGGCGCATTCGACCGCCTCGACCGGCCGCTTGTCCTTCGCCAGCAGCTCGCCGCGCAGCATCAGCCGGGCCGTCGCGCGGTCGCCGGCGGCGCTCCAGGCGAGCGGCACCACCTCCGGCCTGACCAGCAGGCCGATTTGCTGGCGGGCCCGCACCGGCACCGACAGCGTCACCGGGTGCTCGTCGAGCGGCGAGGCGGGGTCGGTGACCGTTGCCCGCACGAACACGTTCCCGTTCAGCGCTTCCTGGTCCGGCGGCAGGATGCACCGCACCCGCACCGTCCCGCCTTCGGGCGTGGCCTTCCAGTCGAGCACCTGGATGTGGGGGGACGAGCCGCTGACCTGGGCGCTCGCCCAATCGACCGGGACGTTCCCCGACAGCTTGAGTTCGTGGACCGTGCCCGCCTTGATGGCCTGGTCGTCCAGCTCCACTGCCTTCGGTGTGCTGACCAGCGGCGCCACGGCGACACCGTGGAGCGTGAAGTGGGTCGTTCGCTTCGAGCCGCCGGCCGACGTCCAGGTGATGTAGCCGCCGTGCGCGAACGGCCCGTCGCGGCCCGCCGTGTGGACGACTACCTTGACCCTCGTCTCGGCGCCCGGCTCCAGTCTCCGGGACTCGGGCACCACATCGGAGCAGCCGCAGTTTTTGTAGACGTCCTCGTCTCGCAGGACGGTCAGCGTCTCGCCGGAAGTGTTGGTCACCGGGAACAGGTGCGCGACCTCCTCACCCGCGATGACCCGGCCGGCGTCGTGGGTCAGCGCGTCAGGCGAAGTCGGGTTATGTGTAACTTGGTTCAGTG
>JAKEEW010000544.1 GCA_022616375.1 Sporichthyaceae bacterium | reverse complement strand
GCCGGAGCCGGAGCCAACACCAACACTTGACCCGGCGGCTGCGGCAGCCGCCCCCGACCTGCTCGGCCGGTAACCGCTCGGCCGGTAGCCGCCCGGCCGATAGCCTGCCGGCCTGTAGCTGCTTCGGCCGGCAGCCGCTCAGCCGTCCAGGCCCTGCTCGATCACGTATCTGGTCAGCTCGACCCGGTTGTGCAGTTGCAGCTTGGTCAGCACGTTCTGGACGTGGTTCTGCACGGTCCGGTGGGACAGCGACAGCCGCTCGGCGATCTCCCGGTACGGCACACCCTTGGCCACCAGCCGCAACACCTCGGTCTCCCGCTCGGTCAGCACCGGCGGTACGGCATCGGTGGATGAGGCGGTGTCGGTGGCGAGCCGGCGGTACTCGCCGAGCACGAGCGCGGCCAGACCCGCGGTGAACACCGGATCGCCGGCCGCGGTCCGCCGCACCGCATCCACCAGCTCGTCCGGCCCGGCCGACTTGACCAGGTATCCGGTCGCCCCGGCCTTCATTACCTCGAGCACCTGGTCCGGCTCGCCGCTGGCGGACAGCACAAGCACCCGGGTCGCCGGCAGCGCGGCCAGCACCGCGCGGGTCACCTCGACCCCGGACTGGTCGGGGAGCTGCATGTCCAACAGCACGACGTCGGGCCGGACCGCGGGCGCGATCCGGATCGCCTGGCCGGCGTCGCTCGCGGTGGCCACCACGTCGAACCCGGCGCCGGCCAGATCGCGAGCCACCGCGTCCCGCCAGATCGGGTGGTCGTCCACCACCATGACCCGGATCGGGCTCGGCTCGCCCTGGCCCTCGGTCATTCCAGCCTCGCCTTCGGCACTCGAAGCTCCACCTCGCACCCGGAGCCGGGCGAGCTGGTCACCACGGCCGAGCCGCCGAGCTCGTTGATCCGGCCGTGGATGGACTGCGCGATGCCCAGCCGCCCATCCCGCGCGGCCTCGGCAAGCCGGTCCGGTGGAAACCCGCGGCCATTGTCGCGCACGCTGACCAGCACCGCATCGGTGTCGTCCTCGACCAGCACCCAAGCGTGCGCACCGGCCCCGGCGTGCTCGCGGACATTGTCCAGCGCGGCCCGCACCGCCGCGGTGAGCTCGGCCGCGACCCTGGCCGGCACGGCCAGCTCAGTGGCCGGGCCGGACACCGTCACGCTAGCGGAACCCAGCGCGGACAGCGCGGTGCGCAGATCAACCGTGCTCCCCGAGGCGTGAGTGGGTGCCGGTCCGGTCGCGATCAGCGCGCGCAGTGCGGTTTCCTGATCGGCCGCGAGCCGGCCAAGCTCGGCAGCCTCGCCGCCGAGCTCACGGCCGCGCCGGGCGACCAGGGTGAGCACCTGCAGCACACCGTCATGGATGGTCCGGGCCAGCCGCTCCCGTTCCCGGACCGCACCTTGGATGGCGACCGCCTCGGCCAGCCGGGCCTCGCTGCGCCGGCCGAGCTCGGCCACGTAGCCCATCACCGCACCGCCGACCAGCATCAGCACCGTGTTCTGCACCGCCAGGTTGGACCACGCCCCGACCGCGATCAGCTGGGCGCCGCCGACCACCACCGCGGCCAGCGCTCCGGCCACTGTGCCACGCGCGATTCCCCAGGCCAGCGCCGGCCCGAGCACCCAGATGCTGGGCAGCAGCGCGCCGGACTGCAGCCGCGCCGGGTCGTCGATCCAGTGCACCGCAAGCGTGCAGCCGAACGTGACGGCCAGATCGGCCAGCAGCAGCGGTAGGCCGGCGCCGCGCCGGGTCAGGATCAGCGCCGAGCTGATCGCGGTCCACAGCACCATGACGGCCAGCACCAGCCAGCCGGCGACCGGATGGAGGTAGTGCTGGAAGTCCCTGGCGTACAGCAGCGCGGCATAGCCGACCGCGAGCCAGCGAAAGACGGTCAATGCCCGCCAGAGCGAAAGCTCGAACATCCGCGGCTGCGGTTCAGGCCGCTGCCGTGGTCGGGTCGGCGGCGTCCGATCCGCCCTGACCGCTGCCGGTCGAGGCGCGCCGGCTGGCCGCGATGAGCTCCTTGGCCTTGGTGGCGTACATGTCCACGTACTCCTGGTCGGCCAGCAGCATGAGCTCGTACATGATCTCGTCGGTCATCGACCGGAGCACGAACCGGTCGCCGGCCATGCCCTCGTAGCGGGAGAAGTCGAGCGGGGCGCCGATCCGCACCCCGGGCCGGATCAGCCTGGGCAGGATCCGCCCCGGTGGCTGCAGCTTCTCGGTGTCGATCATCGCGCACGGGATGACCGGCACCCCGGCCTCCAGCGCCAGCCGAGCCACCCCGGTCCGGCCCCGGTAGAGCCGGCCGTCGGGCGAGCGGGTGCCCTCCGGGTAGATCCCGAACAGGCCGCCCTTCTGCAAGATCTTCAGCCCGCTGCGCAGCGCGCCCTCGCTGGCCCGGCCGCCGGAACGGTCCACCGGGATCTGCCCGATCCCACGGAAGAACGCGGCGGTGAGCCGGCCCTTGAGCCCGCGGCCGGTGAAGTACTCCGCCTTGGCGATGAACGTCACCCGCCGAGGCACGACCAGGGGCAGGAAGAACGAGTCGGAGAACGACAGATGGTTGCTCGCCAAGATCGCCGGACCCTCGGCCGGGATGTTCTCCAGCCCCTCGACCCACGGACGGAAGATGATCCGCAACCACGGACCGATCAATATCCGCTTGAGGAACCAGTAGAACAAAGCACCCTCCATATTCACCGCTTGGTCACGAACACTAAAGAACCTGGCCGATGGGGGCAACGGGGCCGGTTGGCGGCAGGCCCGCGGGGTTTGGCCCGGTCGCGGCCCGCGCCGACCTTGATCCGGACAGCGCTGGCCCCGTACCGACGCCGCATGGGACGATGCGGGCAATGCTGATCCGCGACAACGGCCTCTTCGCCGACTCCTACCTACCGGTGGCCGACCTCGATCCACGGGTCGCCGACGCGGCGCTGGATGCGCTGCGCGAGGCCGGCATCGCCGCGTATGCAAAGGCCTCCCCCGGCGTCGCCGGACCGTATCTGGACGTGCACCTGCCGTTCCGGCCCAGTGACCGGCTGTTCGTGGACGCCACCGCGGCGTCCTCCGCGCGCACCGTGCTGGCCGGGATCCTGCCCAACGAGTACGGCGGTTGGGTGCCGGTGCCGGAGGACGGCGAGCCCACCCAGGTGCCGGCCGAGCTGGTCGGTGTGGCCGGATCTCGCTCGACCGGTGAGCCCGACGTCGACCTGGCCTGGGAGCAGATCGTCGCCGGGTTCGACGCCGCACCGGCCGACCCGGTGCCCCGGTGGCCGGCCGAGGAGGACGTGGACGCGGCCGGCCGGGAAGCCACCGACCGGGAGACCGGCCAGGGCGCGGGCGCCGAGGAGGCCGCGAGCTGGCGCGGCGGGCGGGTGATCCGCCGAGTGGACGCAGGCGATGGAGTGAGTTCTGACCCGGCCGCGGCGGAGCCTGCCGAGTCCGGCGCACCCGAGTACGACGAGGGGCACTACGTCCCCCCGCCCCCGCCCCCGCTGCCCGAGGTGGAGCCGATCACCCGGCTGGCCTGGATCGGGCTGATCGGTGGTCCGGCGTTCCTGCTGTTCGCGGCCGTGGTCGGCTGGCAGCTGACCCCGACCGTCGCGCTGGTCGCGGTGGCCGGGTTCGTCGGCGGCTTCGGCACCCTGATCGTCCGGATGAAGGAGCGCCCACCGACCGATCTGGGTGGCGACGACGGAGCCGTAATCTAGGGCCCTACTCGACAGCGAGCTCTTGCCGAAGGAGCCCACCTTGATCGTCAGCGAGACCGTCGAAATCCGCGGACACCTGATGAACTCAGGGATCTTGACCAAGGTGCTCCTGGACATCCGGGAGTACGGCGGCGACTTCGTGATCGACCGGTTCGACATCGGCAAGGACGCCGCCGACGAGTCGTACGCCCGGATCTCGATCAGCGCCGAGGACACCGACACCCTGACCAGGCTGCTGATGAGCCTGCAAAGCCGTGGAGTCAACTTGGTGGAGCCGGGCGAGGTGGAGTTCCGCGAGGCCGAGCAGGATGGGGTGTTCCCCGACGACTTCTACTCGACCACGAACCTGCCGACCCTGGTCCGGATCAGCGGGCGCTGGGTACCGGTGGACAACCCGGAGATGGACTGCGGGCTGCTGATCGTGGGCGGCAGGGTCCGGACCATCCCGGTCTCCGACGTGCGCCACGGTGACCACATCGTGTGCGGTGCCCGTGGGGTCAAGGTGGTCCCGCTGTTCTCCCACCGGGAGCGGGACGAGTCCAGCTTCGACTTCATGATCTCCGACGTGTCGTCGGAGAAACCGCAGGCACTGCTGGTCCGGCAGATCGCCGAGCAGATGCGTGAGGTGAAGGCGGCCGGCAAGAAGGTGCTGTGGGTAGGCGGCCCGGCGGTAGTGCACACCGGCGCCGCTCCCGCGATGGTCGAGCTGGTCAATGCCGGCTTCGTGGACGTGATGTTCGCCGGCAACGCGCTGGCCACCCACGACATCGAGGCCGCCATGTACGGCACCTCGCTGGGGGTCGACCTGGCCAAGGGGCTCGGGGTCGAGCACGGGCACGAGCACCACATCCGGGCGATCAACACGATCCGCAAGGCCGGCTCGATCTCGGCAGCGGTGGAGCAGGGCGTGCTCACCGGCGGCATCATGCACGCACTGGTGACCGCGGGGAAGCGGTTCGTGCTGGTCGGCTCGGTCCGCGACGACGGTCCGCTGCCCAACGTCTACACCGACGTGATCGAGGGTCAGCGAGCCATGCGGGCCGAGCTGGCCGACGTCGGCTTCGCCATCATGGTCGCCACCATGCTGCATTCGGTTGCCACCGGAAACCTGCTGCCGGCGTCGATCCCGCTGGTGTGCGTCGACATCAACCCGGCCACCGTGACCAAGCTGGCCGATCGCGGCTCCGCACAGGCCCGCGGCATCGTCACCGACATCGGCCTGTTCCTGGAGCAGCTCGCGTTCGAGCTGGTGCCCGGCTACCGCGGGTTAGCCGCGGTCGGGATGCGCAACTCGGCCAGAACCGGCAGGTGATCGCTGGCCCGGTCCAGCTCGGGCAGCTCGGTAGGGACGCCGCAGCGCATCACCTCGATTCCGGACGACACGAAGATGCCGTCGATGCGCCGGGCCGGTCCCCTGGCCGGGAACGTGAACTCGCCACCCCAGGGGCCTGCGACGTAGGCGTCGGTGAGCTCGCCGACCAGACCCTGCCAGCGCGGCCCGTCCGGCTGCTCGTTCACGTCGCCGGCCAGCACCAGCTCGCTGGCCGAGAGCCGGCGCAGATGTGCCAGCACCTCCGCCACCTGGTAGTCCCGCTCCGCCTCGTCCAGCGACAGGTGCATGCTGGCCACCCCGAACCGGGCACCCTGGATCTCCATGACCGCCATCGCCAGGCCGCGCTGGTGCAGCTTGGGTAGTTTCCGCAGCTGGACGTCCTCGGTATAGAGCACCCTGACCCGCAGATCGGCCAGCAGCAGCATCGAACCGGCGCTCCGGCCGCCGGTCACCACGACCAGGCCCGAGGTCCGAGCCAGCTGAGCGCACAGCGAGCGCCAGCGCAGGAACCGTGGGGCCTCCTGGACGCAGACCACATCCGGCTCGCAGGCCCGGATCACCCGGCCGAGCGCGGCCCGGTCGTCGCGCATCGAGCGGACGTTGTACGACAGCACCCGGACCGTGACCCCACCCATGATCTCCAGGCTAGCGAACAGGCTCACCAAGATCGCCGTTTTCATGATCTCCTAGAGTGCCGACCTGCGGATTTGCATGCAACAGATCATGAAAACCGCGATCTTGGTGAGCTGGCCAGCGAGGCTACTTCTGCCGGCCGGCCGCGCACCCCGCGTCAGGCGCTTACTCCGACGCGGCCTCCAGCCGGTTCAGCTCGTGCGCGAGCTGGTCGAGCTCGGCCCCACCGGCCATCTGCCGGGTCAGGTCCTCCCGGCTGATCTCCGACTTGGCGTACTCGCCGGTGCTGGTACCGCGGTTGAGCAGCAGGAACCGGTCCCCCACCGGGTAGGCGTGGTGCGGGTTGTGGGTGATGAACACCACCCCGAGCCCGCGATCCCTGGCCTGCGCGACGTAGCGCAGCACGACCCCGGCCTGGCGAACCCCGAGCGCGGAGGTCGGCTCGTCCAGGATCAGCACCCGGGCGCCGAAGTACACCGCCCGCGCGATCGCCACCGACTGCCGCTCACCACCGGACAGGGTGCCGACCGGCTGGTCCGGATCCCGGATATCGATGCCCATGCTGGCCAGCTCCGCCCGAGCGGTCCGGCGCGCGGTCACCACGTCGAAGCGGCGTAGCGGACCGCGCGCCCCTTGGTCGGCTCGGAACCGAGAAAGAAGTTCCGCCACACCGACATCAGCGGGATCATCGCCAGATCCTGGTAGACCGTCGCGATGCCCCGGTCCAGCGCATCGCGCGGGCTACCGAACTGCACCGGCTCCCCGTCGACCCGGTAGACGCCCTGGTCCAGCTGGAATACCCCGGACAGAATCTTGATCAGCGTGGACTTCCCGGCCCCGTTGTCGCCGAGCACGCAGGTCACGCTGCCCGCCCGCACGGCGGTGGAGATCCCGGTCAGCGCGATGACACTGCCGAAGTACTTGCCGACGTCCTCGACCTCGAGCAGCGGTGCACCGATGGGGTCGGTCATCGTCGGGCCTCCTCCGCGTAGCGGCGGATCGCGTTGTTGGCCAGCACCGCGAGCAGCAGCATCGCGCCGAGGAACAGCTTGAACCAGTCCGCGTCCCAGCCGGCGAACACGATGCCCTGCTCGGCCATGCCGAACACGATCGCACCGACCGAGGCGCCGATCGCCGAACCGTAGCCGGTGAGCAGGCAGCCTCCGATCATCGCGGCCACGATGAAGGTCAGCTCTTGACCGATCCCGGAGTTGGCCTGCACCGAGGTCAGCCGCAGCGCGCTGATCGTGCCGACCAGCCAGGCGGCCGCTGCCGTGGTCATGAACAGTGCGACCTTGGTGCGGGCGGCCGGGACCCCGACCGAGCGCGCGGCCGGCGAGTTGCCCCCTACCGCAAAGATCCAGTTTCCGGCCCTGGTGCGCATCAGCACCCAGGTGGCCAGCGCCGCGATCGCAATCCACCACAGGATCGCGATCCGGAACTGCGCCCCGAACAGCGTGAACGTGCTGGCGAACAGCGACCTGGCGGACTCGAAGCCGTCGGCCCTGGCCAGCCCGGAGACCTGGACGGTGCCGGTGATCGCCTTGGTCACGCCCAGGTTGAGACCTTGCAGCATCAGGAACGTGCTGAGCGTCACGATGAAGCTCGGCAGCCCGGTCTTGACCACCATGACCCCGTTGAACATGCCGATGAGCAGCGCCACCAGCAGGCTCGCCAGCACCGCCGCCCAGATGTTCCAGCCCGTACTCGGTGGCCAGGATCGTCACCACCAGGCCGGTGGTGCCGATCAGCACACCGGCGGACAGGTCGAACTCCCCGCCGATCATCAGCAGGGCGACCGCGACCGCCATGATGCCCAGGGTCGAGGCGCGGTCCAGCCAGATCGCCGCTCCGTTGGCCGAGCGGAACACCTCGGACTGGACGGCAAAGAAGCTGAACACGACGATCGCCCCGACCACCGAACCGAGCTCGGGACGCACCAGCAGCCGGCGCAGCAGGCCGGTCTGGGCGACTCGCTCGTCAACCGGGGGCGCAACCGAAGTCATACCCTCTCCTTCCTCCCGCCCAGGGACCCCCCATCTGGATCATTACTCGCGATGCTGGCAAACGATCACCCAACTTGGGCGAATTTGTCTGCACAAACCGCGAGTAATGATCCAGTAGGAAGGTGCTCCGGGGGTGAGCGCCTACCGGGTGCCGGCCTGCGCCAGCTCGGCGACCTGGGTCGCGTTCTCCTTGGTGACGAATCCGGGACCGGTGAGCACCGGCTGCCCCCACCCACCGTGTTGAGGTTGGTCTTGTACAGGTTGAGCATCACGACCGGCAGGCAACCCTGCAGGTACTGCTGCTGGTCGATGGCGAACAGGATCTCGTCGGCGTTGATGGCGTCGATCACGTCGCCGGACAGGTCGAACGTCGCGAGCGTGGCCGGCGAGTTGCTGTCCCGGATCGCGTCCCGGCCGGCGATCGCGATGGCCGGGTTCAGCGTGAGCACGCCGTTGATGGAGGTGTCGGCCAGCAACCGGGCGCTGATCTTCGAGCTGGCGTCGGCCACGTTGGCGATGTCGACCTGCAGCTCCTCCACCGAGCCGCCGAGCGTGTCGGCCGCACCCTGGCAACGCTGGGTGAGTCCGATGTTGCCGGCCTCGTGGATGACGCACAGCAGCTTGGTCACGCCGGCGGCCTTGAGCTGCTCACCGGCACCCTGGCCGGCCACGTCCTCGGACTGGCCGACGTGGGTGAGCGCGCCGAACTCCTTGGACCGGTCCTGGCCGGAGTTGATGGTGATGACCGGGATGCCGGCGGCGACCGCGGCCCGGATCGACTCCTGCAGCGCGTCCGGGTTGGCCATCGAGACCACGATGCCGTCCACCTGCTGGCTGACCGCGGTGTCGATGAGCTGGGACTGCTGGGTCGGATCGCCGTTGCCCTGGTAGTTCACGGTCACTGCGAGGTCGCGCCCGGCCGCCTCGGCGCCGTTCTTCACCACATCCCAGAACGCGTCGCCGGCGCCGCCGTGGGTGACCACGGCGATCGTGGTGTCGCCCTGCCCGGCCGGAGCGCTTCCGGTGCCGGTCGGCTGGGCGGCGTTGTTGTCGTCGCCGGTGCAGCCGCCGAGGGCGAGGATTGCTACTGCCGCGAGGGCGGCCAAACGTGCGGTTCGGTCCATCTCGGGGACCTCCCTGGTCCGATCGCAGCGTTACAAGTACGTGCGTTGCGCCTTCTTGCCTTGCTCGTAGCGAGCCCGCGCGGCCCGGCTCGAATCCATTCCGGCGACCTCGGCGACCGGCACATCCCACCAGGCCTGCGAGTCGGGCGCGGGGACCAGCGGGTCGGTGCGGATGTGGATGACCGTGGTGGCGGTGGATCGCACGGCGGTGCGCAGTGCCTCCCGCAGCTGCGGGATGTCGGACACCGCGATCACCTCGGCGCCGAGGCTGGCCGCGTTCGCGGCCAGGTCGACCGCGACCGGTGCGCCGTCGAGCGCACCGGTGTCCGGGTTGCGGGACAGATAGCGGGTGCCGAACCGGCCGTTGCCGACCGACTCGGATAGCGCGCCGATCGAGGCGAACCCCTGGTTCTCGACCAGCACTACGATGATCTTGATGTGTTCCTGGGCGGCGGTGACCAGCTCCTGCGCGAGCATTAGATACGACCCGTCGCCGACCAGGACGAACACCTCACGGTCCGGGGCGGCCAGCTTCACCCCAAGCCCGCCGGCGATCTCGTAGCCCATGCACGAGTAGCCGTACTCGACGTGGTAGCCCTTCGGGTCCGTGGTGCGCCACAGCTTGTGCAGCTCGCCGGGCATCGACCCGGCCGCGCAGACCACCACGTCGCGGGGCCCGGCTATCTCGTTGACCGCCCCGATCACCTCGGGCTGGCTCGGTAGCGGGCCGTGCCCGGCGTGGTAGGCCGCGTCCACGGTGCGCTGCCAGTCCGCGGCGAGCGTCCGCGCCCGATCGGCGTAGTCCGGCTCGACCGCCCACCCGGTCAAGGCGTCGGCGAGCGCGGCCAACCCGACCTTCGCGTCGGCCACCAGGGCAAACCCGGACAGCTTGTAGGCGTCCGGGACCGCCACGTTGAGGTTGACGAACCGGACCGGCTCGGCCGCGAACAGCGACCGGGACGCGGTGCTGAAGTCGCTCCACCGGGTGCCCACCCCGATCACCACGTCGGCATCGCGCGCCAGCGCGTTGGCGGCCGCCGTGCCGGTGGCGCCGATCGCACCGACCGAGGCCGGATGGTCGTAGCGCAGCGAGCCCTTGCCGGCCTGGGTCTCGGCGACCGGGATGCCAGTCGCGGCCACCACCGCGGCCAGCTCGGCGGTCGCGCCGGAGTAGATCACGCCGCCGCCGGCGACCAGCAGCGGGCGGCGGGCCGACCGGACCAGCTCGGCCGCGGCGGCGACCGCGGTCGGCTCCGGCGGCGGCCGGCGGATCGGCCAGACCCGCGGTGCCAGGAACTCGGCCGGGAACTGGTAGGCCTCGGCCTGCACGTCCTGCGGCAGCGCCAGGGTGACCGCACCGGTCTCGGCCGGATCGGTCAGCACCCGCATCGCGGCCAGCGCGGCCGGCAGCAGCTGCTCGGGCCGGTTGATCCGGGCGAAGAACTTCGACACCGGGATCAGGCTGTCGTTGACGCTGACCTCGTAGGACCGCGGGTCCTCCAGCTCCTGCAGCACCGGGTTGGCTACCCGGGTGGCGAACACGTCACCGGGCAGCAACAGCACCGGCAGCCGGTTGATGGTGGCCAGCGCGGCTCCGGTGACCAGGTTGGTGGCGCCCGGCCCGATCGAGGTGGTGCAGGCGTAGGTGGACAGCCGGTCGGACATCCGCGCGTAGCCGACCGCGGTGTGCACCATGGCCTGCTCGTTGCGGGCGAGCAGGTAGGGCAGCTGGTCGCCGGCCTCCAGCAGGGCCTGGCCGATCCCGGCGACGTTGCCGTGGCCGAAGATGCCCAAGCAGCCCGCGAACAACCGGGTCCGCGTCCCGTCCCGCTCGGTCCACTGGTTGGCCAGGAACCGCACCAGCGCCTGAGCCACGGTCAGCCGGGCCGGGCCGCTGGTTCCGGCGGTCACGACTCGGCCCGCCCGTCCGGTCCGGTCATCGGCAACCGCGGGTCGACCGCCTGCTCCGCCCAGCTGTCCCGGATCCAGGCGTGGCACGGGTCGTCCCGGAACGCCATCGTGCGCTGCTGCGCCGGACCGGCGAGCACGTTGAGGTAGTACAGGTCGTAGCCGGGTGCGGCCATCGACGGGCCGTGGTAGCCGTGCGGGACCAGCACCACGTCGCCGGTGCGCACCTCGCGAAGCACGTCGATGTCCTTGCCCAGATGGCCGTAGACCCGCTGGTAGCCGAAACCGTGCTCGCCGGTTACCTCGAAGTAGTAGATCTCTTCCAGGACCGCTTCACCATCGCCGGCGGTGTCGTGCTTGTGCGGCGGGTAGCTCGACCAATTGCCGCCTGGGGTCAGCACCTCGACCGCGCTGAGCTTGACCGTCTCGAACGCGTCGGGGATGCAGAAGTTGGTCACCTGCCGGCTGGCCGACCCGGCTCCGCGCAGCTCGATCGGCACCTTCTCGGCCGGACCGTAGCGTACCGGCAGTCGCCGGTCACAGCGCGCGCTGGGTAGCGCATACCGGCCGCCGTGCGGTGCGGTCAGGATCAGCGTGCTGTCCCGTGGCACATACCCGAAGTCGGTGACCCGGTCGAACACCGACGCCCGGCCGGCCAGCTCGAGCCGGACCCCGTCGGCCTCGACCACCGCGGGCCCGCCGGCCAGCGGCAGCACCAGCATCTCGGCGTCGCCGGTCGCGATCACGTGCGATTCTCCCGCGGCGAGCTCGACCACGATGAGCCCGCAGTAGGTCCAGCCCGCGTCGTCGGGTGAGATCCGCGTGGCGAAGTCCATACCAGTCACCCGAGCCGTACCGCGCGGTCGACCGCGCCGGCCACGTCGTCGTCGCGCGGGTAGAGCAGGGCCCGGCCGGCGACGATCCCGCGCACGGCGGGCAGCTCAAGCGCCTTGCGCCAGCGGGCGTACATCTCCCCGGTGGCGTCGTCGGTGTCCGCG
>JAKEEW010000007.1 GCA_022616375.1 Sporichthyaceae bacterium | reverse complement strand
CCGAGATGATGAACCCCGTAGAGTTCGAGCAGGCCCACCACGCGACCCTCAACCCAGAGCCGCAACCCGCATAGGAGCGGCATCAAACCTGGGACGCTTCAGAGAGCTGAAGCAGTGACCGGGCGAGCACGCCTACACCGGCGAGAACCACGAACCCGGCCGCCACCGCCGGCAGCACCCGGTAGGCACCGACCGCCCATCGACCAGGTCCGGCGCGTCCGGGTCGGGTGCGGTCGGCTCGATGCGAGCCGTGGTGCAGCCGGCGCTCCAGCCACCCGCGCGCCCGCACCACCGCAAACCCGACCAGGACCAGGCTGACCGCGAGCCCGAGCCCGTACGCGATCACCAACGCCAGCCCGAACCAGGCTCGCCCGATCGCGATCCCGCCGAGCAGCACCAGCAGCGCCGACGGGCTCGGCACCAGTCCGCCGGCCACCCCCATCGTGACCAGCCCGCGCCGCCCGCCTGGATCGTGGGCGTGCGCAGGGCCGTGAGAATGCGCATGCCCATGGGGATGCGAATGCGCGTGCGCCGGCCCATGCTGGTGACCGTGATCGTGCTCGCCATGCACCGCCGGCCGACGTCGCAGAGCGCGGCTGAGCAGGACCGTCCCGGCCGCCACGATCAGTAGACCGCTGGCCGCGCCGAGCCACGGGTAGAGCCGCGATGGTGTGACCGTGGTCGCCGTGGTCAGCAGCACGCCGAGCGCCAGCACGCCGGCGGTGTGGGTGGCCGTCACGGTCAGGCCCATCACGGTGGCCTGCCGCAACGAGCCGCGCTCGGCCACCAGGTAGGCCGCGATCAGGGTCTTGCCGTGCCCAGGGGCGAGTGCGTGCCCGGCCCCGAGCCCGATCGCCGCGGCCAGCGCGAGCAGCGCGAACCCGAGCGTCAGCCGGCGCTGCCCGACCAGATCGGTGAACGCTCGGGTCAGGCCGTCCACTCCGGCGCCGAACCGGCTCGAACCCGACATCGTGCCACTGGCCGCAGACGTCGCCGCCAGCCGTGGACCGCCGGGTCTGATCTCCATGGTCGCCGTGGTGATGCTCGGCGGCGCGGACAGCAACGAGTCCGGATAGCTGGTCAGCCGGTTGCTGGCCGAGGCGGCCGGAACCGTGCTGGATAGCAGCGTCATGCCGTCCCCGACCGCGGTCAGCTCCCGCCAGCCGGGCGCATCGGCGTAGTTGTCGTTGCGCACCGCCAGCTGGGTGGATGACCGGTCGAAGCTGGCCGGTGCGGACATCGCACAGGTGATCCGCAGCGTGTCGAGACCCCCGGAGCCCGGCCGGAACTCCAGCCCCGCACCGTCCACCGCGAGTGGGAGCTATCGCCCGTCCGCGGTCACTCGGAGCAGCGACAGGTCGTAGCGGCACTCGTCGAGCGCCAGCTCGGCCTGCTCGGCCTCGGTCAGCAGACATCCGCCACCCGACGAACCGCACATCTGGAACCTCGGGAGCTCGGCAATATCCAGGACGTAGTCGATCACGACCCGGTCCGGTGTGACCCGTACGCCTAGGTACTGGTTGACACTCTCGTTGCCGGCCGGATGCGCGGACAGCGTGGACAGCCCGGACAGGATCGTGAGCGCCAGCCATCCCGAGATGGCGACCCCCACCGCGCCATCATGGCACTATCGAAGATCACCTAGCCGGAGGTCGAGTCCGGTGCCTCGCCGCCGTTGCGCCGTCCGGCCCAGGTCCAGGCGTATGCGGTGTCCTCGCAGGCCAGCGCCGCCGCGCCGAGCTCCAGCGGGCGGAACGTGTCGACCATG
>JAKEEW010000543.1 GCA_022616375.1 Sporichthyaceae bacterium | reverse complement strand
GCGGCGGCAGGCGGGATCTCAGCGGTTGCCGGCCGGCTCCGCGGCCCAGGCCAGCAGCTGGTCAGCCGGCCAGGTGTTGACGATCCGCTCGATCGGCACGCCACAGGCGGCCGCCCGCTCGCAGCCGTACGGCTGCCAGTCCAGCTGACCGGGCGCGTGTGCGTCGGTGTCCAGCGAGAACAGGCAGCCGGCCTCCACCGCCAGCCGCAGCAGCCGTTTCGGCGGATCCAACCGCTCCGGCCGGGAGTTGATCTCTACCGCGACCCCGAACTGGGCGCAGGCGGCGAACACGATCTCCGGGTCGAACTGCGACTCGGGGCGGCGACCGCGGCCACCGGTGATCAGCCGGCCGGTGCAGTGCCCGAGCACGTCCACGAACGGGTTGGCCACCGCGGCGACCATCCGCCTGGTCATCTCCGGAGCCGGCATCCTCAGCTTCGAGTGCACGCTGGCGACCACCACGTCGAGCCGCCCGAGCAGCTCGGGGATCTGGTCGAGCGCGCCGTCGTCGAGGATGTCGACCTCGATGCCGGTCAGGATCCGGAACGGCGCCAGCGACGCGTTCAGCGACTCGATCAGGTCCAGTTGCTCGCGCAGCCGCTCGATCGAAAGCCCGTTGGCGACGGTCAGTCGGGGCGAGTGGTCGGTCATGGCCAGGTATTCGTGGCCGAGGGCACGCGCGGTCTGGGCCATCTCCAGGATCGGGCTGCCGCCGTCCGACCAGTCCGAATGGCTGTGCAGGTCGCCCCGCAACGCGGCGCGGATCTCGGCGCCGCCTTCGGCCACCGGCCTACCCCCGGTTGCCTCCAGCCGGCGCAGGTAGACCGGCTCCTCGCCGGCCAGCGACTCCGCGATGGTGCGGGCGGTGACCTCACCGATCCCGCGCAGCTCGCGCAACGTCCCGGCGGCGGCCCGGCTGGAGATCTCCTCCGCGGGCAGTCCGGACAGGGTCGCCGAGGCGGTCCGGAACGCCCGGACCCGGTAGGTCGGTTCCAACGCGCGTTCGAGCAGGAACGCGATCCGATCCAGATCGGCGACGGGGTCCCGCGGCTCGGTCATCGGCTCGGTCATCGGCTCGGTCATCGGCTCGGTCGTCGGCTCAGCTCCACCGGACCATCCTCGCGCATCGCCCGACATACCAGGCCCGGCCGGATCACTACGCACGTCCGGTGGTGCGATTTGTGGTGATTCGCCGCCTTCGCCCGCATCGGCTGATGCGTAATGATCGGCATCGGGGCATAGGTTTGCCTCATGCGCCCGCGAGCAGCGACGGTCCGCCGGCTGGAGCGGTCCATCGGCACGCTCGCCTCGGCCGCGATCGCGCGGATGGACGAGACGCTGCCCTGGTACCGGCAGATGTCGGCCGAGCACCGGTCCTGGGTCGGCCTGGTCGCCCAGGCCGGGATCGCGGCGTTCGTGGAGTGGTTCCGGCACCCGGACGAGGAGCCGGGAATCACCGCGGACGTATTCGGCACCGCCCCGCGCGAGCTGGCCAGGGCGGTGACCCTCCAGCAGACCGTCGAGCTGGTGCGGGTCACCATCGAGATCGTCGAGGAGCGGGTCGGCGAATTGGCCGCGCCCGGCGAGGAGGTCCTGCTCCGGCAGGCCGTGCTGCGCTACTCCCGGGAGATCGCGTTCGCCGCCGCGGAGGTGTACGCCAGGGCGGCCGAGGCCCGCGGCGCTTGGGACGCCCGGCTTGAGGCACTGGTCGTGGACGCGCTGCTGCGCGGTGAGGCCGACGAGGCGGTGCGATCCAGAGCCGCAGCGCTCGGCTGGGGCACCCCAGACTCGGTGGTCGTGGTGGCCGGGCTGGCCCCGGACGCCGAGCCTGATCTGGTGGTCGAGGGCCTGCGCCGGGCCGCCAGGCACGCCGGCTACGAGGTGCTCACCGGGGTGCACGGCGATCGGCTGGTCGCCGTGCTCGGCGGCACCACGGATCCGCTGGCCGCGGCCGGCCGGCTGGTCGGGCAGTTCCGGAAAGGCCCGGTCGTCGTCGGCCCAACCGTGAGCGATCTCCTCGCCGCGACCCGGTCGGCGGAGGAGGCGCTATCCGGCCTGCGAGCGGCCCCGGCCTGGCCCGATGCACCCCGCCCGGTGCTCACCGCCGATCTTCTGCCGGAACGCGCGCTGCTCGGCGACGAGCACGCGAAGACCGCGCTGGTGGAGGAGGTCTACAGACCACTCGCCCAGGCGGGGTCGGCCCTGCTGGAGACCGCGGCCACCTACCTGCAGCAGGCGGCCTCCCTGGAATCCGCCGCTCGGATGCTTTTCGTGCACCCGAACACCATCCGCTACCGGCTCCGGCGGGTGACCGAACTCACAGGACACGCTCCAACCGACGCAAGATCAGCGTTCGTCCTGCAGGTTGCGCTGGCGCTGGGACGGCTCGCCGACGCCGATACGCAATTGTAGGAACCCTACAAGGTCTGCCTCACCAGGTTCATCCGGCTCCACATCAGCACCGCGGCGATCGCTCGGCCAAGCTCAATATGTGCTGGTACTCGTCGCTCCCGGGCAGGGCGCTCACTCCCCCGGATTCCTCACCCCCTGGCTCGAGCTTCCCGGTTTCGAAGATCGGCTGCGCTGGCTGTCCGCCTGTGCCGGCCTCGATCTGATCCGCTACGGCACCGAGGCAGACGCCGACGAGATCCGCGACACCGCGGTCGCGCAACCGCTGCTGGTCGCGGCCGGGCTGGTGTCCGCGCTCGCCCTCTTCCCGCATCCCGCCGACGCGTTCAAGTCGGTCGGCGCGGTGGC
>JAKEEW010000080.1 GCA_022616375.1 Sporichthyaceae bacterium | reverse complement strand
TCGGTGAGGCCAAGGATGCCCAGGTCGACCCGGCCGCCGCCGCCGGCACAGGTCTCCACCAGCAGCCGGGGGAACTCGCGCCGGAGCGAGGCGAGCAGCTCGTAGAGCCCGCGGACGTGGCGGACCCAGACCTCACGCTGCCGCTCGGGCGGCGCCGCCGGCCAGCCCACGTCGGTCCAGGGGCGGTTGTGGTCGATCTTGAGGTAGTCGATGTCGTGGTCGCGCAGCAGCGACCGCAGCGCGTCGAGCAGGTGGGCGCGGGTGTCGTCGCGGGCGAGGTTCAGCACCAACTGGTTGCGGGACAGGGTTGGCTCGGTGCCGGGAAAGTGGAAGATCCAGTCCGGGTGGGTGCGGTACACGTCGCTGTCGGGGCTGACCATCTCCGGCTCGACCCAGATCCCAAACCGCATGCCAAGCCGGTGGACCTCGTCGATCAGCTCGCCGAGCCCGTTGGGGAACCGCTGCGCGCTCACCACCCAGTCGCCCAGGCCGGCGCGGTCGCTGGCACGGGCGCCGAACCAGCCGTCGTCGACGACGAACAGCTCGACGCCCAGCTCGGCGGCGGCGCGGGCGAGCATGATCTGGTGCTCGGCGACCACCTCGAAGCGGGTCGCGAACCAGGAGTTGTAGTGCACCGGCCGCAGGGTCTCGCGGTGGTTGGCCGGCAGGACCTCCGCGACCTGATAGGCGTGCAGGCGGCGGCTGGCCTCGCCCAGGCCGCCCTCGGTGTAGCCGCAGACCAGCGGTGGCGTGGCCAGCTCCTCACCGGGCTCCAGGTGCCAGGAGAAGTCGAACGGCTGGATGCCGGCGACCAGGTGCAGGGCGCCGTTGCGCTCGGTCTCGAACACGATCGACCAGTTGCCGCTCCAGGCCAGCGCGCCGAACCAGACCCGGCCGTCGCCGTCGCCGGCCGGCGTCACCGCGAACCAGGGGTTGGCCTCGATGCTGGTGTGGCCACGCCGGGTCTCGGTGACGAACTTCCCGGCCTGCAACGGGCGCCGCTCCACCTGGAAC
>JAKEEW010000542.1 GCA_022616375.1 Sporichthyaceae bacterium | reverse complement strand
GCCGTCGGGGATGCCGTGGACGACCCGGTCGTTGGGCGTCAGGCACAGCGTCGCCGGGAAGCCGCGGTTGCGCAGGAACGACGGCACCCCGCCGCCGCCGCGGATCGTCTCCTCCGCGAGCCGGTCCAGCTCCAGCAGGGAGGCGCCGGGCCGGGCCGCGGCGGCGACGGTGGTCAGGGTGTGGCCGACCAGCCGGCCCGCCGCGCGCATCCGGTCGATCTCCTCCGGGGACTTCCTGGTGATCACGACCGGCTCGCCCCCAGCGTGGCGAGCCCGTCGAGGATCCGCCCGGTCACCTCGTCGACCCCCCCGATCGCGTCGACCGGGACGAGCAGGCCCCGCTGCCGGTAGTAGTCGACCAGCGGCCGGGTCTTGATCGCGAAGACCTCCAGCCGGTGGCGGATGGTCTGCTCGCCGTCGTCGGAGCGGTGCAGCTGGGCGGCGCGGCCGACGAGCCGTTGCAGCAGCTCGCCCTCGGTGATCTCGAAGGCGAGCGCGGCGTCCAGCGGCGTGCCGAGGGCGGCGAGGCGCTGGTCGAGCGCCTCGGCCTGCGCGACGGTGCGCGGGAAGCCGTCGAGCACGAAGCCGGTCTCGCAGTCCGGCTCGGCCAGCCGCGCCATCACCATCGCGATGACGACCCGGTCGGGCACGAGGTCCCCGCGGTCCATGTACTCGCGGGCGGCACGCCCCAGCGGCGTCCCCTCGGCGACGTGCGCCCGGAAGATCTCGCCGGTGGAGATGTCGGCGACGCCGAACCTGGCGGCCAGCTCGGCCGCCTGGGTCCCCTTGCCCGCACCCGGAGGGCCGAGCAGCACGATCCTCACTTGAGGAAGCCCTCGTAGTTGCGCATCAGCAGCTGCGACTCGATCTGCTTCATCGTCTCCAGCCCCACCCCGACGGTGATCAGGATCGCGGTGCCGCCGAACGGGAACTGCTGGATGTCGCCGGCCGACAGCGCGATGAACGGCAGGATCGCGACGGAGGCCAGAAACAGCGACCCGGGCAGCGTGATCCGGGTGAGGATGTGGTCCAGGTACTCGGCGGTGGGCCGCCCCGGCCGGATGCCGGGGATGAAGCCGCCGTATTTCTTCATGTTGTCGGCGGTGTCGACCGGGTTGAAGGCGATCGAGTTGTAGAAGTAGGCGAAGGCGATGATCAGCACGAAGTACATGAGGATGTACAGCGGGTGGCTGCCGGTGCTGGTGAAGCGGTCGACCCAGTCGGTCAGCCACTGCTTGTTGGCGATCGAGGCGAGCAGCTGCGGCAGGTACAGCAGGCTGGACGCGAAGATGATCGGGATCACGCCGGCCTGGTTGACCTTGAGCGGGATGTAGGTGGACTGCCCGCCGTACATCCGGCGGCCGACCATGCGCTTGGCGTACTG
>JAKEEW010000541.1 GCA_022616375.1 Sporichthyaceae bacterium | reverse complement strand
CTCCGGGTGGCATGGGTCAGCGAAGCTGACCCGTGTCCGCACCTCCGGGTGGCATGGGTCAGCGAAGCTGACCCGTGTCCGCACCTCCGGGTGGCATGGGTCAGCGAAGCTGACCCGTGTCCGCACAGGCACGTCCGGGTGGCATGGGTCAGCGAAGCTGACCCGTGTCCGACGGGGACCGGACACGAGGCCGACTCCAGCCCCCGAGGCTCGCGACGGACCGACCCATGACTCCCGGGACGCTCCTGATCCTCTCCCAGGTCTACCCGCCCGACCCCGCCAGCGTCGGGCAGCACCTGGCCGACGCGGCCTCCGAGCTGGCGCGGCGCGGCCGGCGCGTCCTGGTCCTCACCGCCAACCGCGGCTACAACGACCCGTCGGTGCGCTATCCGTCGCGCGAGCGGCTCGACGGCGTGGAGGTCCGGCGCCTCCCGCTCTCGTCGTTCGGCAAGTCCTCCATCCCGATGCGGCTGCTCGGCGCGGCCGGCTTCCTGAGCCAGTGCATCGTGCGCGGGCTCTTCGCGCCGCGCCTGGCCGGCCTCCTGGTGAGCACGTCGCCGCCGCTGTGCTCGGTGGCGGCGCTGGTCATCGGGACGCTGCGCGGGACGCCCATCAGCTACTGGGTGATGGACCTCAACCCCGACCAGATGGTCGAGATGGGCTGGGCCCGGCCCGGCTCCCCCGCGGTGCGGCTCTTCGACTGGTTCAACCGGCGGATCCTGCGCCGCGCCGCCGAGGTGGTGGTCCTCGACCGGTTCATGGCCGAGCGGCTCCTGGCCAAGGCCGACATCCGCGACAAGATGACCGTGCTGCCGCCGTGGCCGCACGAGAGCCACCTGGAGACCGTGGACCACGAGGACAACCCCTTCCGCAGGAGCCACGGGCTCAACGGACGGTTCGTGGTCATGTACAGCGGCAACCATTCCGTGTGCACGCCGCTGCGGACCGTGCTCGACGCGGCGCTGCGCCTGCGCGAGGAGGACCCCGGCCTGGTGTTCCTGTTCATCGGCGACGGCACGGGCAAGAAGGAGGTCGACGACACGATCGCAGAGCACCGGCCGGAGAACATCCGCTCGTTGCCCTACCAGCCGCTGGACCGCATCAAGTACTCGCTCTCGGCGGCCGACGTGCACCTGGTGGTGGTCGGCCCGCGCGAGGTGGGCGTGCGCCACCCCTGCAAGATCTACGGCGCGATGGCGCTG
>JAKEEW010000540.1 GCA_022616375.1 Sporichthyaceae bacterium | reverse complement strand
GTTAGTTGCCGGAGACGATCTTCGGCAGATGTGACCACGGGTGGGCCACTGCCGCGTTCGGCCCGGTTGCCGGTCAGACCACAGCCGGCCCCCGTCACCGCCAGCACCAGGGCCAGCGCCACCGACAAATGAGGCGCGACCACGGTGCGTACCCCTAAGCTCAACCAGCCCGACTGCACCGCTTGATTGTGCTCCAGCCGCGGCGAGGCGGTGAGCCGGTGGGTCCAGCTAGCACGACGACTTGGCGCTGGCCGGGCGTCGGCGCCCGGAATCCCGAGATGCGGCCCAGGACAGCGCGTCGCTTGCTCCGAAACAGTGCTGCCCGGGCGCGGCATGGTAGGTGCCGTGGCGTTTTTGTTGATGGCGGCCTGCACGGCGCCGTCGGCGTGGTGGTGCGCTCAAGATCCAGTTGAGATGATGAGCGGCCAGCGGTGCGATCGCCCGTCGAGTGTCGAGATGAGCAGCACCACGACGGGCCCAGCCAGATCGGCACGTCGAAGGGTAACCGTGAGCGCCGCGCATTGCCCGGGCGTGACCGTGTCGTGGTCCAGGCTGACGTCGACATGTGGCGTTGAACCCGGGCCTCCCGCGCGCTCCATAGCCGCGACCGACCATTGGTCGACGGGTCGGTCGGCGATCGCCGTCACCATGATCGTGATGCTGGCTCCAACGCGGGTCATCGGCACGAACTGACGTTCGGGGATCACCGCCAGGTAGGGCGCTTCGGCGGGCACCGGAACGCAGGGGTTCGCGCCGCGGGAGGCGGCCCGGTTGGACCAGGCGCGGTGGACGGTGAACCCATCGCGGTCTACCCACGGCTGAGGCTGCAGCAGCAGCCCGCACGGGTCCGCGGGCTCGACGCCGGCTGCGGTGAAGCCGAGGCTGGCCGGCTGCGACCTGAACGCGAACCCACGGCGAGCGGGCTGCGGGTTGGTGGTCGCTTCGAGGATCTCGTGGCTCGCCGAGCCGGTCACCTGGTGGACGTCGCCGCAGCGCGGGATCACCGCGTAGGGCACGCGGCGACCGCTCATTTTCGTCGACTGGTGCAGCGCGCGCGGGCCGTCGCAGTAACGCGCCACCCTGGCGTCGCTGAAGGCGACTCCGGGTGGCAGGTAGACGATCAGGAGGGTGTCCGCGTTGACGGCGAACCGGCGGGCTGCCGCCGTGCGGGTGAGCAGCAGCTCGATGTCAATGTCCGTGACCGCTGCGGGTAGCTGATCGTCCAGGCGGATATGCTGGCCCGGTTTGCCCGCGCCGATACAGTC
>JAKEEW010000539.1 GCA_022616375.1 Sporichthyaceae bacterium | reverse complement strand
GTCCGGGTGGGTGATCTCGGCCAGGTTCGCCTGGTCGAACAGCGACAGCTGCAGCGGCCCGTCCTCGGCGGCCAGCGCGGCCACCGCGGGGGCGCGCAGCGCGGTGACCCAGCCGAACCCGCCGGCCTCGCGCAGCGCGTCCACCCGGGCGGTGGTGAGCATGCCGCGGTCGCCGACGATGACCATGTCCGAGAGCCCGAACGTCTCGCGCAGCAAGGAGGGGATCTCGGTGAACGCGGTCGGGTCGCCGGTGTTGCCGCCGAACACCCGCACCGCGACCGGCCGGCCGTACTCGTCGGTGAGCAGCCCGTAGGTGATCTGCGGGTGGTCGCGGCGGGCGTCGCGGGAGTAGCCGAACGCGGCCAGCGGACAGTGCCGGCCGGTCACCCAGGAGGAGGACAGGTCGAACAGCGCCATCCCGCCATCGGACAGGTGCCGGGCGGCCAACCGGGCCTCGATGGCGTCCTGGTGGTCGCCCAGCCAGTCCAGCGCGGCATACACCTCGTCGCGGGATACATCGTCGATCCCCAGGTCGGCGGCCAGCGTGGTGTCGGCCCACCAGCGGCGGGTGGCCAGCTTCGAGCCGGGGCGGATGACCCGGGCGATCAGCAACGCGAACGCGACATCGCGCATCCGGCCCGGCTCACCCAACAGCTCGGGCATGCCAAGCGCCTGGGCCTGCGCCCACACCGCGGCGACATGGCCATGCGGCCGGGACCGCTCGAGGGTGAGCCCTTCGCCGGTGATGACGACATGCTCACCGGCCAGCACCGCCCGGATCGCCGCGATCGCCTCCGCCGGCAGGTGCGACAGGTTCGATAGCGTCTCGTTGCGCACCTTGTCGCCGTCCCGGTAGGACCGCCGCAGCAGGTGCGTCTCGTAGGTCCGCTCCCGGCCGTCCTTGCCCACGTAGTGTCGACGTGTGGTCGCCACATGCATCGCTCCGCCACGCTTAGGCACAGGCCAATCGTGACCGACCAACCTGCCGATGTCAAGGACATTAGTGTCTACAATCCTGCGTGTCGTAACACCCGTTTGTCCTGCTCAGCAAGGGAATCAGCCCTCAGAGATCACGAAACCTCGGACTAAGGCGGACCCCACCCGGCCGCCGAGCCCACCACGTCGCCGGTCGGCGCGACCGGGGTAGTACTTCACGATGCGCCGGGTCACCATCGCCCAGGGCGATGGTGAC
>JAKEEW010000538.1 GCA_022616375.1 Sporichthyaceae bacterium | reverse complement strand
CCAAGCTGGCCGCTGCGGCCGCCGAGCAACTGGTCGCGGACAACGTGCCGGCCCAGCTGCAGGCCAAGGACCCGCAGCTGTGGGGCCTGGATGCCGCCACCGAGGCCGCGCGCCGGCTTGGCTGGCTCGACCTGCCGAGTGGCTCGCGCGCGCTACTCCCGCAGCTGGACCGGCTGCACGCGGCAGCGGTGGCGGACGGAATGGACCACATCGTGCTGGCCGGGATGGGCGGCTCGTCGCTGGCCCCCGAGGTGATCTGCACGGCCGCCGGCGTGCCACTCACCGTGCTCGACACCACCGACCCCGAGCAGATCGCCAACACGGTTACCGATCGGCTGGACCGCACCGTGGTCGTGCTGGCCAGCAAGAGCGGCACCACCATCGAGGTGGACAGCCTGCGCCGACTCTACGAGCAGGCGTTCCACGACGCCGGCGAGACCGGAGCGCAGCTGGCCAGGCACTTCGTCGTGGTCACCGATCCGGGCACGCCGTTGGCCAACTATGCCGAGCAGACCGGCCCCACCCTGGTGCTGGCCGACCCGGACGTGGGCGGGCGGTACTCGGCGCTGACCGCGTTCGGACTGGTGCCCAGCGCCCTGGCCGGAGCCGACGTGGCCGACCTGCTCGACGACGCGGCCGCGCTGGCCTCGGCGCTTGACGCACCGAGCGACAACCCAGGACTGCAGCTGGGTGCCGCGCTCGGTGCGGCCGCCGAGCAGGGCAAGGACAAGCTGGTGCTCGCCGCGGTCGACGCCGAGCTCGCCGGGCTGCCCGACTGGATCGAGCAGCTGATCGCCGAGTCCACCGGCAAGCATGGCCGCGGGATCCTGCCGGTGGTCGTCGACGGCCCGACCGATCCGGCCTGGACCGGGGCGGGTTCGGACCCGATCCGGGTTGCGCTGCGCACCGGAAGCGGCTTGGACGAGCAGCCGGCAATCGGGGCCGATCTCACGGTAACCGGTCCGCTCGGCGCGCAGTTCCTGCTCTGGGAGTACGCCACCGCGATCGTCGGACGGCTACTCGGCATCAACCCGTTCGACCAGCCCAACGTGACCGAGTCCAAGGACAACACGTCCGCGCTGCTCAACCGGCTGGCCGCCGGCGAGCCACTGCCGGTCGGCGAGCCACTGGTCACCGACGGAGCGATCGCCATCTACGCCGACCGCACCCAGTTCCCCTCGGTCGCCGACCTGCCTGGAGCGCTCGCTGCGCTGGCCACGGCCGTCCCGCCCGGCGCCTACCTGGCGATCACGGCGTTCCTCGACCGGCACGGCCAGGCCGCGGCGGCCGGGCTGCGGCCTGCGCTGGCCCGGCGTCTGGCCGGCCGTGCGGTCACCTTCGGCTGGGGGCCGCGATACCTGCACTCGACCGGGCAGTACCACAAGGGTGGCCCGCCGGTCGGGAGCTTCCTGCAGATCACCGGGGAGCCCGCGGTCGACATCCCGGTGCCCGGCCAGCCGTTCACGTTCGGCACCTTGCAGCTCGCGCAGGCGCTGGGTGACCTGGGTGCGCTCACCGCGCGTGGCCGGACCGTGGTCAGGCTGCACCTGCTCAACCGCCGCGCCGGCGTCGCCCAACTGCTCGAGGCCGCGGAAGATCTGGCCAGCAATACCGGGATCGGCGACGGCGAGATCGACGGCACCGAGGTCGGCCGATGACCGAGCTGGACGTGGCGCAGGCGGACGGCAGCGGTTACCACAACCCGCTGCGCGACCCGCAGGACCGCCGGCTGCCCCGGATCGCCGGGCCGTGCAGCCTGGTCATCTTCGGCGTCACCGGCGACCTGGCCAAGCGCAAGCTGATGCCGGCCATCTACGACCTGGCCAACCGGGGTCTGCTGCCGCCGTCGTTCGCGCTGGTCGGTTTCGCCCGCCGGGACTGGGCCGAGCAGGATTTCGCCCAGGTGGTGTACGAGGCGGTCAAGGAGCACGCCAGGACCCCGTTCCGGGACGAGGTCTGGAAGCAGCTGGCCGAGGGGTTCCGGTTCGTGCCGGGCGAGTTCGACGACGACACCGCGTTCGACCGGCTAAGGCAGACCGTCGATGAGCTCGACCAGTCCCGCGGCACCTCGGGCAACCACGCGTTCTACCTGTCCGTGCCGCCGAAGTTCTTCCCGGTCGTCGTCCACCAGCTCAAGGAGCACGGGCTGGCGGAGAGCGAGCCGGGCGCCTGGCGGCGCGTGGTGGTGGAGAAGCCGTTCGGCCACGACCTGGCGAGCGGGCTCGAGCTGAGCAAGATCGTGCACGCGGTGTTCCCGCCGGACAGCATCTTCCGCATCGACCACTACCTAGGCAAGGAAACCGTCCAGAACATCCTGGCGTTGCGCTTCGCCAACGAGATGTACGAGCCGATCTGGAACCGCGGCTACGTCGACAGCGTGCAGATCACCATGGCGGAGGACATCGGCATCGGCGGCCGGGCCGGCTACTACGACGGCATCGGCGCGGCCCGGGACGTGCTGCAGAACCATCTGCTGCAGCTGCTCGCGCTCACCGCGATGGAGGAACCGGTCTCGTTCAGCGCCCGGGATCTGCGGCTGGAGAAGCTCAAGGCGCTGTCCGCGGTCCGGCTGCCGGCGGACCTCGCGGCCGGGACCGCGCGCGGGCAGTACGCCGCGGGCTGGCAGGGCGGCGAGTTCGTCCACGGTTTTCTCGAGGAGGAAGGCATCCCGCCGGACTCGCGGACCGAGACTTACGCCGCGGTGCGCCTGGAGATCGACACCCGACGCTGGGCTGGGGTGCCGTTCTACCTGCGTACCGGCAAACGGCTCGGTCGCCGGGTGACCGAGATCGCGGTGATCTTCCATCGGGCGCCGCACCTGCCGTTCGGTAAGACCGCCACCGAGGAGCTCGGCCAGAACGCGCTGGTCATGCGGATCCAGCCGGACGAGGGCGTCACGGTCAGGTTCGGCTCGAAGGTGCCAGGCCCCGGTATGGAGGTGCGTGACGTCACGATGGACTTCGGCTACGGCAAGTCGTTCACCGAGTCGTCTCCGGAGGCATACGAGCGGCTGCTGCTAGACGTGCTGCTCGGCGATCCACCGTTGTTCCCGGGCCACGAGGAGCTCGTGCTGTCCTGGCAGATCGTCGATCCGATCACCGGGTTCTGGGCGTCCGGCGGCGCGCCGGAGCCGTACGTCGCCGGTACCTGGGGCCCGGCCTCCGCCGACGTGATGCTGGCCAGGGACGGCCGCAGCTGGCGGCGGCCGTGAGCCTGGAGCTAGGCGGCCGGCGCCGCCCCGAGCCGGCCAGGAGCTGGAGCCGACGATGAGCCTTGACCTGACCGGGACCACCGCATCCCGGGTCGCTTGGGCATTCCTCGAGGCCCGCCGGATGGCCGGCTCGCCGGCCATGGGCATGGTCCTGACCCTGGTCATCGTCACCGACGAGGAGGGCTGCGAAGCGGCGCTGCGGGCCGCGGGCGACGCGGCCCGGGAGCATCCGCCGCGGGTGCTGGCTCTGATCAGCAACCCGGATTCGGCAGAAGCCCGGCTGGACGCCACGGTCGGGGTGGGCAGCGGTGCCGGGCCGGGCGAGACCGCGGTGCTGCGGCTGCACGGCGAGCTGGCCGGACACGCCGAGTCGGTGGTAGCGCCGTTGCTGCTTCCGGATGCTCCGGTAGTGGTCTGGTGGCCCGGTGCGACGGCTCCGGTGGTCCCCTCGACCGATCCGGTCGGCGCGCTCGGCCATCGCCGGATCACCGATGCCGCGGCCGGACCTGAGCCGCTGGCAACGCTGCGCGAACGCGCGACCCACTACGCGCCGGGTGACACCGACCTGTCCTGGACCCGGCTCACCCCGTGGCGGTCGATGCTGGCCGCTGCGATGGACACCGAACCGCCGGCCGAGGTGGTGGGCGCCGCGGTCGCGGCCGAGCCGGGCAGCCCGAGCGCGGAGCTGTTCGCGTTCTGGCTGGCCGAACGGCTCGGGGTGCCGGTGAGCCGGTCCGAGTCGGCCGGGCCAGGGATCACCGAGGCCCGGCTGGTGCTAGCCGGATCGGTCGGCGACATCGCGCTGACCAGACCGGACGGCGTGCTGGCCGCGCTGTCGGCACCGGGCCGGCCGGATCGCTCGGTCGCGCTGAAACGCCGCGACGCCGCCGAGCTGGTCGCCGAGGAGCTGCGCCGGCTCGACCCGGACGACATCTACGCGGCCACCCTGGCCGCCCTGGCCAGGTCGTTGTGAGCGCACCATTGGTGCTGGTGCACCGGGACGCCCAACTGCTCGCCGAGGCGGTCGCGGCCCGGTTGGTCACCCGGCTGGTGGACGTGCAGTCCGCGGCCACGGTGGCCTCGGTCGTGCTCACCGGCGGCGGGATGGGCAGCGCGGTGCTGGCCGCGCTCGCCGGTTCGCCGGCCAGGGATGCGGTGGACTGGCGCGCGGTCGAGCTGTGGTGGGGGGACGAGCGGTTCCTGCCCCGCGGACATCCGGACCGCAACGAGACGCAGGCCAGGGCAGCGTTGCTGGACGCGGTCGAGCTCGATCCGACCCGGGTGCACCCGATGCCGGCCTCGGACGGCCCGGACGGCGGCGATCCGGAGGCCGCCGCGATGGGGTATGCCGCCGAGCTTCGCACCGCCACCCGACCGGAGGACCACGGCGACGTGCCGTCGTTCGACGTGCTGCTGCTCGGGGTCGGGCCGGACGGCCACGTCGCGTCGCTGTTTCCCGGGATGCCAGCGCTGTACGAAGACCGCCCGGTGGTCGCGGTCCGGGGCGCGCCCAAGCCCCCGCCGATCCGGGTCACGATGACGGCACCGGCGATCCGCACCGCCAAGGAGGTCTGGCTGGTTGCCGCCGGCGCCGAGAAGGCCGCCGCGGTCCGGATGGCGCTGGCCGGTGCCGGTCCGGTGCAGGTGCCGGCCGCGGGCGCGATCGGCAGGCAGCGCACGCTGTGGCTGCTGGACCGCGCCGCCGCGGCGCAGCTACCCAGCTCACTCGCCCGCCTCGCCTCGCCGTAGCACCGATCTGCCTGCGGCATGCCCCAGCCCGGCACCGACCGGTCGGTTCGGTCGGTGCCGGGTTGCCGCTGCGCCTGTCCTCCCGAGCTAGGCGCAGGCCGTGAAGTTGACGATGAGGTCGGCGGCAAGCGCCCAGCCCTGCAGATGAGCGGCCTGGACGTCCCGCCATGGAATACCGTTGGCCAACGATCGACCGCCACCGGCCAGCCGGCCCACCGGTGCGAACACGTAGATCACGTCCATCATGCTCGCGCTGACCAGGCAGAGCTTGTCCTCGAAGGTCTGCTCACCGCGCTCGTAGCGCCAGACCCGGTCGGCAATGCTCACCGTGGCGATCGTGCCGCCGATCACAAGGCAGGTACCGAGGGTCACGACCGTGCAGGCCAGGAAGCCGGCAATCTTGGCTCCGACCAGCACGTCGTCGCCGTACTTCTCCCACCATTCCGCGGCTTCCGGGCGGATGATGCCGCCGCCTGAGTCGGTCTTGGCCAGCCGCCAGTAGCGCTCGTCACCGCGATCGGCCTGGCATTGCTGCCTGGCCGTCAACCCCGCGTCGATGTGCGAGCAGGCCAGCGTGGCCTCGATCGCGGTAGTCGACAGCGTGCCGTCCTTCAACGCCTTCTTGAGGTTGTCGCAGGAGGTCCGCCGGCACTCGTTACGGGCCGGACCGATCCCGGCCTGGCCGGCGCCCAGCTTCAGCGCCAGCGCCCGCTTCTTCGCCTCGTAGTCGGCCTCGGCGGACCGTTCACAGGTCTTGAAGCCGGAGCCCGCGGTGCACTTCGGGATGTTCGGGTCACGGAACCGCTCCGGGGCATCGGTGCCGTCGTAGTAGCAGCCGCCGCCACCGTACGGACAGGGGTCGCGCCCGTCCGGGTCGGACAGCGTCGCCGGGCTGCTGTTGGCATAGGCGTATCCGTGCATCTGCTGGGTCGCCTGGTGGTCGACCACCGGGTCGACCGACATGAACCGGCCTCCCGCCGGGTCGTACTCGCGGTCACCCAGATGCACCAGTCCGGTGGACGGATCGTCGACACCGCCGACGAAGCCGCGCTGGCCTTGCCAGGAACCGGTCGGGGTTCCGCGGGCGGCACCGAACGGGGTGAACCGGCGCTGGGTCAGCGCCGCGGTGGTGCCAGCGATGCTGATCGTCGCGGTGCCCTGGTGATCGGTGGCCAGGAACGAGACCGTGGCCGAGGCCGCACCGGTGCGAACCCCGATGGTGCGCCCGTTGAACGCGTAGTACCTGGTGCCGGTCGGGGTCTGCAGCCCGTGCGCAAGCTGCAGTTCGATGTCACCCAGATAGGCCGTTGTGGCTCCCGGCTCCCGGCGGATCATGCGGGCCCCGTTCGCGTCGTAGACGAAGCTGGTGACCTGCCCGGCCTGGGTCACCGAGGCGACCCGACCCTCGTTGTCCCAGGAGACGCTCTGGTTGCCGGACGGCTGGTTCGGCACCGTTCCACACCTGGGTCGTGATCGAGGTCAGCCGCTTGCGGGTAAAGAACGACGGCGACTGGACCGTCGGGCAGGACGTGGACGAGCTACAGATCTGGTCGTAGGGCACGTCCGGCCAGTGCGACGCATTCGGCTGGGTCAGCTCCGACTCCGCGCAGGTGATCCCGCCCGAGGGCAGACAGCGCTCGGACACCCCGAACACCACCTGGGACGGCGCCGAGGTGGCGTGCTCGGTACCGGCCCGCTCGGCGTAGTCGATCTGGGTCAGGTAGCCGCCACGCATGTATTGGGAGACGCCCTGGTTGAGGTTGCGACCGTAGTTGTTGGTCTCGGTCGCGTAGTAGTAGGTCATGGTGTTGCCGCGCGGGTCCACGACGTAGTCCAGGTTCCACCGGTATGCCTGGACGCAACTCGAGGCCGAGAACGTGGCCTGCCGGCACGGATCGCCCGGGTGGTTGCCGAACACCGGCACGGTCCAGGTCGAGTTCGTGTTCACGGTATCCGCGGCCGAGCGTTTGCCAAGGCCGAGGTAGTACTGCGTGCCGTCGGTGGTGGTCAGCCGCCAGTACTCGCCGTCGTTGTCCGGGTTGAACGCGCCGGTGGTCAACCGCTCCACCTTGGTGCCGTCGTCGTTCTTCATCCGCCACACGCCGGTGGCGGTGTCCTTGACCAGCTCACCCCCGCCACCGGCGAACGACACGGTGGCGTTGTCGGATCTCCAGCACAGGTCGCCGGTCTTGACCGAGTTGTT
>JAKEEW010000079.1 GCA_022616375.1 Sporichthyaceae bacterium | reverse complement strand
GGTCCCACTCCCCGACAGTGCATGCGGACTTGGTCGCGGCCCGGCCGCGCCAGACCACGCACCGTCGGCGCAGGATCTCGACTACGTCACGGACTGAGGTAGCCGGCTGCCCGCGGCGCGCTGATCGACCAGCCTCTGGTCGTGATGACAGCGCGCCGCGGGCCTAGGGCTCGCTCGCACGGGGTCCCGCCTTCTTGTGGTGGTTGTCACCCAGAACCTGGGCCGGAGAGTCTTCCAGGTGTGACGACCCAAGACTCGGACGTGCTGACGTCGGACGGCGAGGTCTACCGGCGGCTGGCTCCGGAGCTGATCCGATTCGCCACGGCGCTGGTTGGACCGGTCGACGCTGCCGATGTCCTATCCGGTGCGGTGGTGAGCGCGCTGGGCTCGCCAGCCTGGCCGAGGGTCGTCAACCACCGCGCCTATCTCTACCGCGCCGTGTACAACGAATCACGCACCTGGTTACGACGATCGGCCCAGCGCAGGTCGCGCGAAGCCAGCGTGGTGGTCGAGGATCGCTGGGAGCTCCCAACCCTCCGGCTGGACGTGCGCAAAGCCGTTGCCGCGCTCACCGTTCGCCAACGAGCCGTGATCGTGCTCACGTACTGGGCCGATCTCGCTCCGGCAGCGGTAGCCGACCGGCTCGGAATCTCGGAAGGCACGGTACGCCGCCATCTGGCGCGGGCTCGCGCGAACCTCAGGAGGGTCCTCGATGACTAAGCACCTGTCCAGCGACGACCTGGACCGTCACCTCCGCCATATCGCGCACAGCCTGGTCGACGATGCGCCGGCCCCGCCGCCGTTGGCGTCGATCGATCCGCGGGTCGGCTTCGGGTTGCGGCAACGGCGCAGCCGGCGTCGCTACCTCGTTGCCGTCGTCGTGGCCGCCTCGGTGACCCTGATCAGCATCGCAGCCGGTCTGGTCGGCACGACCGACCGGCCCGGCCCAACGGGGGTTGGTCAGGCTCCGGGTGCCCAACGCATGATCCTGGAGAGCTGGCCGGCGGAGCTGCGGCCCGACGGATCCGTGGTGCCGCTGGAGCTCGGCGATCTCTCCCTGCTGGCTCTGACCGGAGCGCCGCAGCCCCTGCCCGATGCGCGGCACGTCGCGGTCGGCGAGCGCTGGCCGAGTGTTGATGTCGCCCCCAATCGCACCCACCATCTCGTGGTGGTGGACGCTACCGGGAAGGTCGAGGTGGAGCGCCAGGTCGGCACCGCCACCGAGTGGGTGGGCCTACTGGCGGCCACGCCGCGTGAGGCGATACTGATCAAAGCTCGCCGAGATGAGAGTCGTCCTCGCTCGGTGTATGGGTCTACCCCGATCGGACCCGGCCGGATCGTCGCGCACGATCTCGCCACCGGAGCGGAGCGAGCGCTTTCGGGAACTGCCCAGCTGGGATTGCTGCACGAGGTTCGCGCCGATGTCAGCGGCGACCGCATTGTGCTGGTGCGCAGCTCGCTCAACCCGGGCACGAATTGCCAGCTGCTCCTGATCGATCTGACCGGTCCGGACTGGTTCTTCGTGACATCGCTGGCGAACTGTTCGGAGGTACGCGCAGTCCGGGTCTCGCCCGACGGGCAACTCGCCGCGGTCACCTACGGCAACCTCAACGTGAACCTCGAGCTCAGGGTGGCGGTGGTCGATCTCGATAACGTCGAGGTCCTCGAGGATGTGCGGCTCGGCGAGTACGGGACCTGTGCGGATCCGCCCTGCACTGGTGTCAAACGACCGCTCAACTCGCTGGGCCTGGCCTGGGCCAACGACACGGCAGTCCGCGTCGCGCTGCTCGACCTCAAGGCCTACCCGGACGCCGGCCACTACGGCAGCCCGATCCCCCGCGATGCCGTGTTGGTGGACACCGTGCCGGTCGAGTGAGCAGGCACCGGGTCCGAGTGATCCGGCTGACCTAGCCTCGCTCCCACAGGTCCCATTGCTTGACCACCCGCATTCCTACCCGCTCGTACAGCGCCGTGGCGCTCGGATTCTCCGCGTCGACGTTCAGGATCACTTCCCGGATCCCTCGATCCGCGAACGCCTCGAACGAACGACGTAGCAGCGCGGCTGCGATCCCACGCCCGCGGTGAGCCGCCAGGACTCCGAGCTCGGACACCCAACCGCGGTCGCCCCCGATGTGCGCGACCAGGGCACCGACCGGTTCCTCGGGATCCCGCGCCAGCAACCAGAGCGCCGGGTCGTGGTCCGGGCTGGTCACGTAGTCGTCCAGCCACTGGTCGAACGGCCCCGGGTGGTAGCCCCAGTCGTCGGCGAACGCCTTGTCCAGCACGCCATGGACGGCCCGGAAATCGTCGATTGACTCGGCCGCGGCAATCTCGATCCCGTCCGGGGTCCGGCCCGAACCGGGCGGCCGGACGAAGTCGATCTGCATGTGCCAGAAGTGCCGAACCAGTCGCAGACCTCGCGCCTGGAGCATGGCGGCGACTACCCGGTCGCTCGCGTTGATCGAGTGGCGCAACCGTAGGGACTGTCCCGCGGCCGACAGCTGGTCGGCCCGGTCCTCGATCCGATCGAGCAGTCCAGAACCGATGCCGCGTCCGCGGTGCTCGGGGTGGACGGCGCCCCAGGACCCGACGACGTCCGGCTCCGGTTTTCCGGCCACCCGGGCAGCGCCGACAGTTCCGCCGCCGGCCTACATTGACGGTGCCGGGCGGTAGCGTCGATTCATGGCATTCACCGGCTGGCCGGCCGAGGCCCTGGAGTTCTACGAGGGTCTCGAGGCCGACAACTCCAAGACGTACTGGACCGCCCACAAGGCCGTCTACGACGAGATGGTCCACGGCCCGATGGTGGCGCTGCTCACCGATCTCGAGCCGGAGTTCGGTGCTGGCAAGATCTTCCGGCCATACCGGGACATCAGGTTCAGTGCTGACAAGACTCCGTACAAGACGGCGATCGGCGCCACGCTGGAGCGCGGCGGATACCTCCAGCTGTCGGCCCGCGGCCTGGCGGCCGGCAGCGGGATGTACGTCATGACGCCCGACCAGCTCGCCCGCTACCGAGAAGCGGTGGATTCCGCCCGGACCGGTGCCGAGCTGGAGGAGATCATTCGGCTGGCTGGCAAGCAGGGCGTCGAGGTGACCGGCCACGAGCACCTCAAGTCGGCGCCCAAGGGATACGCCAAGGACCACCCGCGAATCGAGCTGCTTCGGCACAAGGGTCTGATCGCCTGGAAGGAGTGGCCGGTTGCGGCATGGCTAGGCAGCGCGGCGGCGAAGCGCCGGGTGGTGGACTTCCTGCGCGCCGCGAAGCCGCTGAACGCGTGGCTGGACCGTAACGTCGGGCCGGCCGAGGCCGGGCCGTAGCCAGCAGGAGGACGTCATGTCGGTCGCCGAAACTCAGTTCGAACGGCCACCGTGAACGTGAGGGCCAAGATCGCGGCGCTGTGGACGTCGATGCGACGCGTACCCGGCGGAGCTGGACGACCCTGCACACGCCGGTGGCGGAGCCAGAGCAACTCGACCGGGTAGCCATCATCGCCCGCCGCAGTGATCATGTCGACGAGCCAGCCTGACCTGGAGTTTTGTGCGTCAGATCACGTGTCTTGAGCGACGTGTACCAGCCGGAAGCGCTGGGCCAGGACCAAGGTATCGTCGTTCACGGTGAAGTCGGGGTCGCCCAGTTCCGCGCGCACCTCCGCACTGTGCCAGAACTGTTCATGCCCGGTCCGCCATTGCGCCACTGATTCATCGCCCTCACCCTCGTCGAGGGCGTGCTGCAGGTCCACCTCGGCGAGCCGGACCACTCGCACCTCGGTCAGCTCGATCGCCGCGACTCGCCGATCCTCGGAGTCCACGACCGCCAGCTGCTGGCCAACCCTGGGCAGCGGCTCGTTCTCACGCTCGTAGGCGAGCACCAGGCCGGAGGTCGAGGTTTTCGCGCCGGACAGGATCGCAGCGACCAACTGGTCCCGCAGCGGCCCGGGGAACGCGAACTCCATCCGTGGAAGGTCATCGAGGTTCACGCCGTGAAGGTACAAGAGTGGGGCACTGAGGGGCTCCTAACTACCTCACCCGTCCCGCTCACGATGAGCACCCATGCCAACGTGCTCCCGGAGGTCATGCGCGATGCCGCTGATGCGATGGACCGGCATTCGATGACAGGTCAGGCGACGTCTTGGCTACATAGTTGGCTACATTGGCCTATCAATACAAAGGCCCTGGCGGGAGCTAAGTTGCTCTGACCAGGGCTTTTGTGCGTGCGCCGCCAGGGACTCGAACCCCGAACCCGCGGATTAAGAGTCGGCTCGATCATGGTCGTCTAGAACCAGCCGGTGCTATCCCATGTCGTTCTGTCCGG
>JAKEEW010000537.1 GCA_022616375.1 Sporichthyaceae bacterium | reverse complement strand
GTCGCATCCGCGGTCACGGCCGTCGTCGCATCCGCGGTCACCGGTCGTCGCTGAGCGGATCGGTCGGGGTGCGGCTGGCGTAGAAAGCAAGCCGGTACTTGCCTACCTGCACCTCGTCACCGTTGGTCAGCACGGTCTCCTCGATGCGTTCCCGGTTCACGTAGGTGCCGTTGAGGCTGCCCACGTCGCGGACCAGGAAGGCGATCTCCGGGGTCCGGCGGAACTCGGCATGCCGGCGGGACACGGTCACGTCGTCGAGGAAGATGTCGCTATTGGGGTGCCGCCCGGCCGTGGTGACCTCGGCGTCGAGCAGGAACCGGCTGCCCGAGTTGGGACCGCGGCGTACGACCAGCAAGGCGGAGCCCGGAGGCAGCGCCTCGACCGCGCTGACATCGGCAGGCGACAGCTCCTCGGTCCAATCGGGTTCCTGCGGCTCGAGGCCGCCGATGGAGATTGTCGAGGTCATGTCGGTACCCCCTGCTCCCGTCGTTCCGGCGAGCAGCAACGCACCACACCGAGCACAGAAGCGGGCATCCGCTGGATTCTCGTGTCCGCATTGGGTGCAAAACGGCATATGCGTGCTCCCGCTTCCCCACACCGCGGCGCCGGCCTGCGGCGACTGCTAATCAAATGCCGAAAGACCATCAACCGGAACTAGAGGTCGATGGTTAGACCTTGCAACCTATGCGGCGGCGGACCCGGGGTCAACCGACACGGCGGTGGGAGCGGGGCGAACGGGTGGCGACGGGCCGAATCGGTGACTCAGGACTCCACGATGGCGCGGTAGTCCGCGGCGCTGAGCAGGCCGTCGAGCACCGTCCCGGCCGCGGGCACGATCTCGACCATCCAGCCCTCGCCGTACGGATCCGCGTTGATCAGCTCCGGCTGGCTGTCCAGCGCCTCGTTGCGGGCCGCGACCGTGCCGGTCACCGGGGCGTACAGGTCGCTGACGCTCTTGGTCGACTCGAGCTCGCCGCATGCCTGACCGGCGGTGACTTCGGCGCCGACCTCCGGCAGGGTCACATAGACGATGTCGCCGAGCTGGTCCTGGGCGTAGTGGGTGATGCCGATCCGCACGCTCGAGTTCGCGGTGCTGCGCACCCACTCGTGCTCGGCGGTGTACTTCAGGTCTTCCGGGTACATCGGCCGCGGTCCGCCTCTCGGGTCCTCGCAGTTCTCGACACTGCCTAGCGACACTGCCATCGGGCTGGAGCGCACTCTACTGCGGCGACTCGGACTGCTGGGTCACCACCGGGCTGGGCACGGTCGGACCGGGCACGACGGCGTCGATCCGGAGCATCCGGTGCTGGGCCAGCTGTGGCTGGGCGTCGTGGTCCCTGAGGTTGGAGAACACCCCACCCGGGATCTGCAGCGCCGAGGCCAGCGTGGCCGGATCGCCGATCGCGGTGAACGCGTAAGGGCTGGACATCGAGGTGCCGTCGACGGTGATGCGGCCCTGGCCGTCGTCGACGAAATGCGTGCTGGCGATCACCCGGACCCCGTTGACCTGGACTACCTCGGCGCCCGCGTCCCGCAGCTCCTGCAGCGCGTTGAGCAGGTCGTGCGCCTGCAGCTGGCCGCCCGGGTCGTCGATGGTCAGCTCGATTCCCGGGCCCTGGGCCGGCAGCGTACCGGCCAGGATGCCCAGCGTATGACCGAGCTTGGTGGTCTGTTCCAGCGCCGCCCTCGACCGGTCCGAGCCGAACGTCAGCCGTTGCCTGGCGGCCTCGAGCTCGCGTAGCTCGTCGGACAGGCGGCGGGACTCCTCGGTCACGTTGTCCAGAATGAGCACCAGGTCGGCCGGCCGGGCCGACTCCAGGTTCTCCCCGCGGGCATGCACCCGCACCTGCACGACCAGCGCGAACCCGAGGCCGGCGCACAGGATCGCGGCCAGCACCTGGCCGCGGCTGATCCTGGGATGCCGCAGGGTGTGGCCGAGCTTGGCGTTCATGCCCGGAACAGGTGCCGGCGGATCGCGGCGACGTTGGCGAAGATGCGGATGCCGAACACCACGACCACCCCGGTGGACAGCGGCCCGCCGACACCGAGCTGGTCCCCGAGGAAGACGATCACTGCGGCGATCAGCGCATTGGAGACGAACGAGACCACGAACACCCGGTCCGCGAAGATGCCCTCGAACCAGGCCCGCAACCCGCCGAACACCGCGTCCAGCGCGGCAACCACCGCGATCGGCAGATACGGCTGCAGCCACAGCGGGATGGTCGGCTCCACGAACAGTCCGGCCACGACGCCAACCAGCAGGCCAAGTAGGGCAATCACGGGGTGCTGCGCTCCTGCTCGATCGGCTGCCGTCGGTCGCCGGTCCCGCTGGCCGGGTGACCGCTGGCCAAGGTCAGGCCGACCTGGTTCGACGCAGGCAACGACAGATTGGACCGAGTGGTCACGTCGAACCGGATCCCGTAATTCTCGCGCAGCCCGCGAAGCCAGAGTCCACCAGGTCCGTCCACGAAGTCGGCCTCCAAGGTGCGGGTGTCCCCGATTGCCTCGACGGTGTAGGGCCGGGTCAGTGGGCGGTAGCCGACCAGGATCGCGTCCCCGGCGGCGCGGATCGCGGTCATCGGTCCGATCCGCTGACCGTTGATCGCTACCGCCTCGGCACCGGCCGACCACAGGCCGTTGACCAGCCGCTGCAGGTCGGTGTCGTAGATCCGGTTGCGGACTCGGCCGCCGCCGCCGGCACCGTCACCCGCGGGCGCGTCATCGACGACCACCCGGATGCCGTCGCCGGCCGCCGGAACGGCCGCGGTCGCCTGCTGGAGCGCATCGACGTCAGCCGCGAGCTGCCGACCCGCCGTGGTCAGCTGCAGCTCGGCCCGGGTCGCCGCGGCGACCTGCTGGCGCAGTGCGTCGACCTGCCGCTGCAGCGCCTCCACCCGGGCGGTCTGATCCTCGATCCGGTCCACCAGTGCCGGCCGCTGCGCCCGCAGCCGTTCCGCGTTGCCGCGCTGCGCGGCGACCGAGCTCACCACCAGAACCCCGATCAGGACCAGCAACGCGAGCATCGGAAGCGCCCGCAACCAACCTTGCCGCCCGGCCGGAAGCCCGTTGCGCTCGTTCGAATCGGGCCGCTTGCCGGCCGCCTGCTCATACTCCACCTCGAGGGCGGATCGCATGATGTCGTCGAGCAACGACGCGGCGTTCGGACCGGGCACGCCCGGAATCCTAGCCCGCTTCGCAAATCTGGATCATTACTGCCGGTATGAGCAAACGATCACCCAGTTTGTACCGATTGTCTGCACAGATCGTCGGTAATGATCCCAGAGGATGCGGCCGCCGCCTTACCGGATGCGGCCGCCGCCTCCCTACGGGATCGGCCCGCAGCACTACTCCGGGTGGCTGGCCGCGACGACCGCGGTCCACTCGTCGAGCAACGCGGCCGCGGCGTGCGCGGTCGGTGCCTCCGCCCACAGGTGGGTGATGGCCTGGGCCGGGTCCGGCAACACCAGCACCCAGCGGCCGTCGGACTCCACGATCCGCACCCCGTCGGTGGTGTCGATCTCCCGATCGCCGGCCGCCTCGACCACCGAACGCATCACCACGCCCTTGGCGGCCCACGGCGTCGGGACGTCGCGGCGCTGCACGTTGGAGCTCGGGATCCTGGCATCGATCCGGCTCAGCGGCAGGTGGGTGCGGGCGACCAGCCCGGCCAGCCGGACGAACGCGGCGATCGCGTCCGGCGCGCCGGAGAACTCGGGGAACACGTAGCCGCCGGCCCCGTCGCCGGCGAAGATCAGGCCGGGTTGCTCGGCCGCCCGGGACAGCTCCCCCGCCGAGGTCCTGGTCCATTCGATGTCGACACCGTACGAGCGGGCCACCCGTGCGGCGACCCGGGTGGTGGTCACCGGCAGCGCGATCCGGCCGCGCCTGGCCTCGGCCGCGATCAGGTCGAGGAACACCAGCAGGGCACGGCTCTCGTCGATGACCCGGCCGGTCTCGTCGACGATGGCCAGCCGCTCGCCGACCGGACCGAAGTAGACCCCGAACGACGCCTGCGAGGACGACACCAGCGAGGTGAGCCGGTCGAGTGCCGCGGCGCGCTCGGTCGGGGTCTCGGTCGGGTGCACCTCGTCCAGCCCGACGCCCACCACGTGCGCATCCACCCCGAGCCGGCCGAGCAGCATCGGCAGCACCAGGGAAGCCGCGCCACCGCCGGCGTCGATGACCACCCGCAGGTTGGCGTCGGCGACATCGGTGATGTCGACCGAGTGCAGCAGCAGTTGGGCGTAGTTCTCCAGCGTGCGGGTCGGGAACGTGAGCTCGCCGATCTCGCCGGGGAACGCCCGGCGGTACTCCTGCCGGCTGTAGACCCGCTCCAGCTTGCGCTGCCCGGCTTGGCTCAGCTCGTTGCCGCGCTCGTCCAGGAAGCTGATGTCCACGCTGTCCGGCACGCCGGCGGTGGTGCGCACCATGATGCCGCCGGCCGCGGCTCGGCTCGCTTCGAGCCGCAGCACCGGCAGCGGCTGGCATTCCAGGTCGCGCACGTCGATGGCCGATGCGGTCAGCGCGGCGATGACGGCGCGTTTGAGCGCCCGGGCCGCCCTGGAGTGGTCTCGGGCGGTCACCACCGTCGAGCCCTTGCGCAGCGTGGTGGCATACGCGCTGGCCAGCTTGACCGCGAGCTCCGGGGTGATCTCGACGTTGACGATGCCGGACACCCCGTTCGGGCCGAACAGGCTGGTCTGGCCGCGGGACTCCCAGATCACGCTGGTGTTGACTACGGCGCCGGCCTCGATGGTCTTGAACGGGTAGACCTTCACCCCGCCCGCGATCAGCGCCTCCTCCTCGATCAGGCACTCGTCGCCGATCACCGCGCCCTCGTCGATCCGGGCGGCCCGCATCACGTCGGCGTTCTTGCCGATGACGCAACCGCGCAGGTTGGTCTGCGGGCCGATGTAGACGTTGTCGTGCACCACCGCGCGGTGCAGGAACGCGCTGGAGCGGACCACCACGTTGCTGCCGAGCACGGTGTATTCGCGCAGCTCCGCACCGGCCTCGACCTTCGCGTAGTCACCGATGTAGAGCGGGCCCTTGAGCACTGCCTCGTGGTCGACCTCGGCGCCCTCGGCGATCCGGATGCCCGGCGCCACCTCGAACCCGTCGATCTCGGCCTGGACCAGTCCGGACAGCACATCGGCCTGGGCGCGCAGGTAGGCCTCGTGGGTGCCGACGTCCTCCCAGTAGCCCTCGGCGACGTAACCGTAGATGGGCTTACCGGCCGCCATCAGAGCCGGGAACACGTCACCGGACCAGTCGACGATCTCGCCGGCCTCGATGTAGTCGAAGACCTCCGGCTCCATCACGTAGATGCCGGTGTTG
Source organism: Sporichthyaceae bacterium (assembly GCA_022616375.1). Taxonomy (GTDB): domain Bacteria; phylum Actinomycetota; class Actinomycetes; order JAKEEW01; family JAKEEW01; genus JAKEEW01. The sequence goes on along the minus strand of JAKEEW010000537.1, from coordinate 6,359 downwards.
ACGGTGTCCGAGAAGACCTCGCCCCAGGTCGGCTTCTCCAGGAACCGGTCGACCCGGCCGTCCTCGTCGATGATGGTGATGCCGAACTCGAGCGGATTAGTGACCCGCTTCAGGCACACCGTGACCAGCGCGCCACGGTCCTTGTGGAACCGGATCAGGTCGGTCAGGTCGATGTCGGTGAGCGCGTCCCCGGAGATGACCAGGAACGTGTCGTCGTGCAGTGCCTCCTCGGCGTTCTTCACGCTGCCCGCGGTGCCCAGCGGGGTTTCCTCGTTGGCGTACTGCAGGCTCATCCCGAGCTCTTCGCCGTCGCCGAAGTAGTTGCGCACCATCGACGCGAGGAACTGGACGGTGACCACCGCCTCCTCCAGGCCGTGCCGCTTAAGCAGCAGCAGCACGTACTCCATGAGCGGCTTGTTCACCACCGGGAGCAGCGGTTTGGGCATGCTGGCGGTCATCGGGCGCAGGCGGGTGCCCTCACCGCCGGCCATCACGACCGCTCGCACACCGGCTCACCTCCCGGGTTCGACAGCTGCCCTTGCGCCTCGTGCGACACGGACCAGCTGGCGGATCTGCAGCAGGTACAGCAGTCCGGCCCACCAGTAGAGCGCGGTACCCCACACGGTGAATGCCCAACCAAGCACGGTAGCCAACCGGGCCAGATCGCCTCCACCCTCCCCGAGCAGGAGCAGCGGGAAGCCGTACATCAGGCACATGGTGGCCGCCTTGCCCAGGAAGTGCACCGGCAGCGTGGTGTAGCCGAGCCGTTTGATGATCGGGTAGGCGGCGACCAGCACCAGGTCGCGGGCCACCAGCAGCACCGCCAGCCAAAGCGGGATGATCTCGCGCAGCACCAGCCCGACGGTGACCGCGATGATGTAGAGCCGGTCCGCGGCCGGGTCGAGCACCTGGCCAATCCGGCTGCCCTGGCTAGGGAACCGGCGGGCGATCTGACCATCCAGGTAGTCGGAGATCCCGGCGAACGCGAGCACGGCAAGCGCCCAGCCGTCCGCTTCCGGGCCGAGCACCAGATACAAGAACAGCGGCACCCCAAGCAGCCGGAGCAGGCTGAGCAGGTTCGGGATCGTGAACACGCGGTCACCGCTGGTCGGCGCCTGCTCGGCGGGCCGGTGCGGCACAGTGTGTCCCTCCCCCCTTTTCGGTGTTGGTTGCGGTTCCTGACCCTACCGGTTGGGCTTGCCCTCTGGCGGGTCGGGGAGATCATGGTGCCAGCGTCTGTTATCACACTTCTCACCCACGTGATCGTGGTGGATTGGCAGCGGAAACAGCGGGTGGAAGCGCTGCACAACCACCACGATCACCGTTTGGTGGTGGGAGTGGATGGGTGGTACGGGGGCGGCGTGCTGCCTGTTACGCGGCGTCGAGGTCGGGCTCGCTGGCGGCGATGGCCCGCAGCCGGCGCATGGCCTCGGCCTCGATCTGGCGGACCCGCTCCCTGGACAGCCCGAGCCGGGTGGCGATCTCGGCCAGCGAGTGCTCCCGGCCGCCGGCCATGCCGTAGCGGTAGCGGACGATCTCCGCGGAGCGCGGGTCGAGCCGATCGACCAGGGCGTGCACCCGGCGATCGTGCAGTCCGGCCAGGACGATGTCCTCCGGGGTCGGCTGCTCGATCTCCTGGACCAGGTCACCCAGCCGGGTCGCCTCGTCGTCGCCGACCGGCGTGTCCAGGCTCAGCGGGTCACGGCCCCAGGCCAGCAGCTCCTCGACGTGGTCCGGGTCCTCCCCCAGCTCCTTGGCCAGCTCCTCGATCTCCGGCTCCCGGCCGAGCTCGCGGACCAGCTCGCGCCGGACCCTGGAGACCCGGTGCAGGTCCTCGACCACGTGCACGGGCAGCCGCACCATCCGGCCCTGCTGGGCGATGGCCCGGCTAATCGCCTGGCGGATCCACCAGGTCGCGTAGGTGGAGAACTTGAAGCCACGCCGGTAGTCGAACTTCTCGACGGCGCGGACCAGGCCGGTGTTGCCCTCCTGGATCAGGTCGAGCAGCGGCATCGGGGCGCGCGCGTAGCGCCGCGCCACGGATACCACCAGGCGCAGGTTTGCGTTGATGAAGTGCCGCTTGGCGGCCCGGCCGGCCGCTGCGATCAGCTCGAGCTCGGTCGGATCGACCTCGGCCGGGATGGTGCCGTCAGCCAGCAGCTGTTCGGCATACAGACCCGCCTCGATGGCCTGAGCGAGCTCGACCTCCTCGGCGGCGGACAGCAGCCGCGTGCGGGCGATCTCGTCCAGGTACATGCCTACGAGGTCGCGGTCCTCTGCGACCTCAACCTCCGGCTCGTCCAGCTCTTCGAGCTGCCCGGCAGCACGGCTCATGTGGCTCACCTCCTCCGGTGACTGCAACCTGTAGACGGTTTGTCCGGTCAGGAGGTTCAACGCTGAACAAGCGTTGCAAGATTCCGACTGGCAGGTTACGAGTCCGCAGCGATCTGGGTACCGCTGTTACCACGTATTCGGCACAGTCATGCCTGGTGATTGGTGGCCTTTTCGCAGCTCAGCTCGGGTCGGCGGGGGCACCGCCGGAGCGCCGGCCGGTCTCGGCCTCCCAGGCCGTCAGCTGGACCTCGAGCGCCTTCATCAGCTCGAAGACCTGACCGGGCGGGATCTTGACCCGGGCCACCACCCGGACCGGCATGATCGCCACCTGGTTGCCCGCGTCGTCGTCGGACCGGTAGGGCGGGCGGCGCAGCGACGCGAAGTCCAGCACGAACGTGTCCGGGGTGTGCCAGATCGAGGCGAAGTCCGCGTGCACGCCGGCTTCGACGTCCGGCGCGACCTCGATCTCGAAGCGTTGCTCACGGGCTGGCTGGTTCATCGCGGTGACCTTCGGCTCGGGTGGCAGTTCCGGATGCGGGCTGGTGGTCCCAGTCTGACCGGTCGGCCCGGCCCGCGGTTGCCGGCGGCCGGGCCAGCCGGTTGACCGCGTAGGCGAACACACCGGGCAGCATCGCCGCGGTCCGCACCAGCCGGTCCCGAAGCACCGGCCGGCCCGCGCACCACAGCAGCGCGCCGGTGAGCAGCCGGTGCTCCCGGCTCAGTCGGCGCCAGGCCCGCTCGTACCGGTCCGGCCGGCCAGCCACCAGGCACTCCACCGCGGCCTCGGCCCCGGCCAGCGCGAGCCCGATCCCCTCGCCGGTCAGTGCGTCCAGATAGCCGGCCGCGTCGCCGGCCAGCAGCACGCGACCGGCCACCCGGGACCGGACCCGCTGCCGCAGCGGCCCGGCGCCGCGCAGCTGTGACATCGGCTCGGCTCCGGCCAGCCGCTCCCGCAGCTGTGGAAAGCGCTCGAGCCAGCCCGGGTAGCCCAGTCCCGGTTCGGTGGTGAGAAACGCGACCCCGACGCAGTCCGGGCCGACCGGGGTGACGTACGCCTCGGCCCCTGACGCCCAGTGCACCTCCACCAGGTCGCTCCACGGCCGCACCGCGAAGTGCCGGCGCAGGCCGTACCGCCCGGCTCGTCCGGGATCCCGAGCGGGCCGGGCGACCGGCTCCAGCCCGACCATCCGGCGCACCGGTGAATGCAGTCCGTCCGCGGCCACCAGCCAGCGGGCCCGCAGCCCGGCGGCGCTGACCCCGTGCTCGTCCTGGCGCAGCTCGGTGACCCGGCCCTGGACCACCCGGATCCCGGCCGCTTCGGTGGCCGCGGCCAGCGCCTCGTGCAACCGCAGCCGGCGCACCCCCAGGCCGTGCGACACCAGTCCGGGTTCGTTCCGGAACCGGCCCTCGACCGCGACCCCGCCGGCCAGATAGCGGATGCCGTAGAACGGCACGCCGGCCGGGGCCGCGCCGAGCCGGTGCAGGCCGGCGACCGCCGGTGGCATCAGCCCCTCGCCGCACGCCTTGTCCACCGGTGCCCGGCGTGGTTCGACCACCACCACGTCCAGACCGCGACGAGTGGCGTACAGCGCGGTGGCCAGCCCGGCCGGTCCGCCACCGGCCACGATGAGGTCGATCACGGCGCCGGGCTGCCGACCAGCACCCGCATCGCGCGCTCCTCGATCTGGATCCGGTGCCACAGCAACGGCAGGTTCAGCACCGTGAACACGACCGCGGTCAGCCAGGCGCCGTGCACCAGCGGCAGCGCGAATCCTTCGGCGACCACGGCCAGGTAGTTGGGGTGGCGCAGCCACCGGTACGGTCCGGCCGCGACCCGGGTCAGTCCGGGCACCACGATGATCCTGGTGTTCCACTGCGTGCTGAGGGTGCGGATGCACCACCAGCGCAGACCCTGGGCGGCGAGCACGAGCGCGAGCATGACCGGACCGATGACCGGATGGGACGGCCGGTCGAGCAGGTAGACCTCGGCCAGCGCACCGCCAAGCAGCCCGGAGTGCAACGCCACCATGACCGGGTAGTGGCCCTGGCCGACCTCGATCCCGCCCTGGGCTAGCGCGATGTCCCGGTTGCGTCTGGCCACCACCAGCTCGGCCAGCCGCTCGCCGGCGACCAGTCCGATCAGCACTACGAACCAGATCACTGCGATCCCCCGGTCTCACCAGCGCAGCAGGACGAGTTGGCTACAGAACCCGGGGCCCATCGCAAGCAACACACCCGGACTGCCCGGCGGCGGGCCGGCCCGCACCGTGTCCTGCAACACGTGCAGCACCGACACGCTGGACATGTTCCCGACCGCGGCCAGCGACCGCCAGGTCACGTCCAGCGCGTCCGGCGGCAGCTCGAGCGAGCGCTGGATCGCCTCCAGCACCTTCGGCCCGCCGGGATGGCAGACCCAGGCGGCGATGTCGGGCCGTTCCAGCCCGTGCTCGGCCAGGAACCCGTCCACGTCGCCGGCCAGGTAACGGCCGACCACCTCCGCCACGTCGTTGGCCAGCACCACCTGGAAGCCGTGCGCGCCGATCCGCCAGCCCATCACGTCCTCGGAGTCCGGGTAGAGCCGGCCGCGAGCGGCAACCACCTCTGGACCGGGTTCGGCCCGGTTCGCACCGACCGCGACCACGGCCGCAGCGCCGTCTGCGAACAGACCGCTGGCCACCAGGTTGGCCAGCGACGGGTCGTCGCGTTGCACGGTCAGCGAGCACAGCTCGACCGCGACCAGCACCGCCACGCCGTCCGGGCGGCCGCGCAGGAAGTCGTGCAGCAGCGCGATCCCGGTGCCGCCGGCCACGCAGCCGAGCCCGAACACCGGGATCCGTACCACGTCCTCGCGGAACCCAAGCCTGGGCGCCAGCCGAGCCTCCAGCGACGGGGTGGCGATTCCGGTGACCGAGACCGAGATAACCAGGTCGACGTCGGCGGCGGTCAGTCCGGCCGCGGCCAGCGCCCCGGACACCGCGCGTTCGGCCAGGTCCAACCCGGCCTCGATGAACACGTCGTTGGTCGAGCCGAACCCGTTCAGCCTGGCGTACTGCTCCAGCGGCATGGCCAGGTGCCGGGTCTGCACCTTGACGTTGCCGTGCAGCCGGTCAAGGACCGCGCGGTTGGCTCCGGTCGGTAGGCACATCTGTGCGACCACATCGGTCAGCTCGTCCTGCCGGTACCGATACGGGGGTAATACGCCGTGCACAGCGGCGAGCCGCGTCATGCCGCCATGGTAGGTCGGAGATCGCGGACCCTGCCTTGCGGGTTAGGTCAGCTCGGCCGGGACCGTGACCAGCTCGACCGAGCGCCCGTCCCGGACCACGGTCACCACCAGCTCGGCGCCGATCGCATCGGCAAACAGCAACCGTTGCAGGCCCTGGGCGTCCTCGATGTCCTGCCCACCGGCGCGCACGATGATGTCGCCGGGCCGGATCCCGGCGCGTTCCGCCGGCCCGCCGGGCACCAGCTCGACCACCCGAAGTCCGTGCTCGCTGCGACCGGCCCGGGCCGCGGACCCGGCCAGCGGGGCCGGATGTCCGATCACTCCGAGGAAGGCGCGGCGGACCCGGCCGTGAGTCAGCAGGGTGCCGATGATGCGCCGGCTGGTCGCGTTGATCGGGATGGCCAGCCCGAGCCCGATCCCGGCGACCGCGGTGCTCACCCCGATCACCTGGCCGGCCGAGTTGGCCAGCGCACCGCCGGAGTTGCCCGGGTTGAGCGCGGCATCGGTCTGGATGACGTTCTCGATGAACCGCACGGTTCGGCCCTGCCCGACCGGGATCGATCGGCCGAGCGCGCTGACCACGCCGGCAGTGACCGAGCCGGCCAGGCCGAGCGGGTTCCCGACCGCGACCACCAGCTGGCCGACCACCAACCGATCGGCGTCGCCGAGGCTGGCGGCCGGTGGCGAGTCCCCGCGCACCCTGATGACGGCCAGGTCGGACAGCTGGTCGGCGCCGATCACGTCGAAGGTCGACTCGGCACCGTCCGCGAAACCAGCCATGCCGTGATCCGCGCCGGAC
>JAKEEW010000536.1 GCA_022616375.1 Sporichthyaceae bacterium | reverse complement strand
CGTGCCGCGCGGCGCTGGCCGGCAAAGCGGCCGGCATCTACGCCGCCGTCGAGGCGCGGGAGCGGGTGACCGTATGGGCCTGATCCGGGTAGAGCAGGCCACGTGCCTCGGCTGCGGGTGCGGCTGCGACGACGTCGCGGTCCGGATCGACGGTGGCGTCATCGTGGACCTCACACCGCCCTGTCCGCTGGCGCGCCAGTGGTTCGGAGACGGGTCGGCCGGCGATCGGGTGCTGGTGTTGGGCAGGCCGGCCGAGGCGGCCGCCGCAATAGCCGAAGCGGCACGGGTACTGGCCGGCGCGCGTGGCAGGGTCCTGGTGGGAATCGGTCCCGATCTCTCCTCTCAGGCGCAGCGCGAGGCGGTCGCCATCGCCGACCTGCTGGGTGCGGCCGTGGACACCGCGACCTCTACGACTGCGGCGGCCGGACTTCTCGCCGCTCAGCGTCGGGGACGCGCTACGGCCACCTTGGGAGAGATCCGCAACCGGGCCGACGTGGTGCTGTTCTGGGCCGTCGATCCGGGAATCCGCTACCCCCGCTATCTGTCACGCTACGCGCTCGACCCGGCTGGGACCCATGTGCCGGAAGGACGCCGAGGGCGGACGGTGATCTCAGCCAGTGTCGGTGGTGCGCGAGGACCAGCCGGAGCCGACCTGTCGCTGGATCTCTCCGCCGCCGACGAGATCCCCGCCCTCTCCGTCATGCGGGGGACGGTCGCGGGCAACCCGCTGGGCGAGCTCTCGGGCGCGCTCCAAGGCGCGGCCGAGGTGGCGCGGCGGCTCATGCAGGCGCGCTACGCAGTGATTGTGCACGACGGCGAGCCGGCCGACGAGTCAGGCCCAGCGCAGCGAGCCGAGGGGCTCGTGGCGCTGGCCCAGGCGCTTAACGGTCCGACCCGGGCGGCGCTCAGCACGCTTCGCGCGGGCGGCAACCGCTCGGGTGCCGAGGCGGTGCTGACCTCCCAGACGGGATATCCGATGGCGGTGGACTACTCGACCGGCGTGCCGAGGTACGCGCCGACGGTCCGCGGTCTGGACCGTCTGGGCCGGGGTGGGTTCCAGGCGGCGCTCCTGGTGGGCCGGACCGATCACCTCTCGGCACAGTCGAGGTCGGCACTCGGCGGCATCGCGACGGTGGTGATCGGCCCCCGGGCTACCGCGACGGCCGGCGCCCGGGTGGCGATCGACACCGGCGTCGCGGGCATCCATGAGGCGGGCACTGCCTACCGGATGGACGAGGTCCCGGTTCCGCTGCGTTCGCCGCTCCGGGGCGCGCGTCCGGCGGCCGGGACGCTGCGGGAGCTGCTAAGCGCGCTGCGATCGGAAGCCGGCCCGGTGTCGGCGTGAGCACCCCGGCCCGGCTCCGCATCGTCGGTGGTACGGTCCACGACCCGGCCAACGGGATCGATGGCGAGCTCCGCGACGTCTGCATCGAGTCGGGCCGGATCGTCGCCAGCCTGCCGGCGGGCGCTCCCATCCTCGACGCGAGAGGCATGGTGGTCATGCCGGGGGGCGTGGATATCCACTCCCATTTCGCCAGCTCCAGCTGCAACCACGCCCGGCGGCTGAGCCCGGATGAGCACGCCGCCGATCCGGTCCCCGCCCCAAGGTTGGTCGAGGGGGAGCCACTGGCCCGCTCCGGAACCGGCGGCTCGGTGCCGAGCACATTCACCACCGGATACCGATACGCCGGTCTCGGCTACACCACGGCCTTCGATGCGGCGGTCGCTCCCCTCTTCGCCCGGCACAGCCATGCGGAGCTGGACGACACCCCCTGCATGGACGGCGGGATCTTCATCCTGATGGGCAACGATGAGTACCTGCTGCGCCAGATCGAGGCCGGTGAGCGGGGCCGAATCCGCGACTACGCGGCCTGGCTGCTCGGCGCGACCGGCGGCTATGCCATCAAGATCGTGAACCCGGGCGGGGTGGAGTCGTGGAAGACGGGGGCACGGAATGTCACCGGGATCGATGACCCCGCGGGCGGACGCCGGGTGACCCCGCGGGCCATTCTCGAAGCTCTGGCCGACGCGGCCAATGCCCTGGGCCTGCCCCATCCGGTCCACATTCACTGCAACAATCTCGGTGTCCCCGGCAACGCGGCCACGACCCTGGCGACCCTGCAAACCCTGGCCGGGCGGCGGGCCCACCTCACCCACCTCCAGTTCCACTGCTACGGTGGCGGCGAGGGGAAGCCCTGGAGCTCGGCGGCGGCGCAGATCATCGAGCACGTGAACGCGCACCCCGAGATCAGCGTCGACGTGGGCCAGGTGATGTTCGGGCCCGCCATGACGATCACGGCCGACGCCCCGGTCGAATACTTGCTCCACAAGAGCAGCGGCCGGCGGTGGACCAACATCGACGTGGAGCTGGAGACCGGGTGCGGCATCG
>JAKEEW010000535.1 GCA_022616375.1 Sporichthyaceae bacterium | reverse complement strand
GGCACCCGGAGGCGGATCATTTGGCCGTACGAAGACCTCAGGGCAGGTGGGTGTCACCAGGTGTCGGAACGGCATTACGAGGTCCTCGGACCCCGCTCGGACCAGGCGCCCGTACCGCGCCCACCGAGCTGGCTGCTCCGCAACCGGTCAGTGGTGCTGGTCCTGGCGGTGCTGGCCGCGGTGGTCGGCCGGGAGCTGCTGACCGATGAGTCGGATGAGCGCGCCGTCGCCGGCGCCGGGATGAGCGCGGTGGTGCAGGGCTTGAGCATCGACCCGGCGGACTCGTTCCCGCGCAAGGTAGAGATCGAGCTGACCAACATCGGCGCGCGACCGGTGTCCGCGAGCCGGCTCCAGCTGAACGGTGCGGGCATGGGGGCCGGCGACGTCGAGGAGTTCAACCGCGAGCTCGCCCCGGGGGAGCACGGCACCGTGCTGTTCGGAATCGCCACGCCGTACTGCGTCACGAGACCGACCGCCCGGCTCGACGGGATCAGCTTCGACGTGGCCGGGGTCGCGCGCAGCGTGGAGCTCATGGTCCAGGACCCGGCTGGGATCCTGACCCAGGTGAACGACCTGGCCTGTTTCGGCGCCCCGGACCCGGTCTCGGCCGAGATCGATGCGCAGCGGTTGGCAAGGCCATCGCCGCAACCCGCCGGTCTGGCCATCCCGGTCCGGGTGCGCAACAACGGCGATCTTCCGATGTTGATCGTCGCGTTGGCAGTCAACGAGCGCGAGGTGTCCCAGCTGGCGCTCGCGGTCCCGCCGGCCGAGACGGTGTCGGTGGACGCTCCGCTCGGCGAGCTCTGCCTGCCCGCCCGGCGGGTCGAACGGCTGATCCTGCGCATTGAGGGCTTCGCCGGCCGCCCGTCCCAGGCCGAACTGACCATCAACGATCGAGTGCGGGACTGGCTGGACCTGGCGGTCGAGCGCTGCGCGAACCCGCCTGTCGGCCGCGGCGCCGGGAAAGGTAGCGTTCCTGGGTTGTGAGCGGATCGACCAACCCCCCG
>JAKEEW010000534.1 GCA_022616375.1 Sporichthyaceae bacterium | reverse complement strand
GTGCACGGCTGGTCGGAGGCCAAGCTGGGCATCCAGCTCGGCCACTCCGGGCGCAAGGGCTCGACCAAGCTGATGTGGGAGGGCATCGACCAGCCGCTGGATGCGGGCAACTGGCCGGTGGTGGGACCGTCCGCACTGGCCTACCAACCCGGGGTCAACCAGATCCCGCGCGAGCTGACGGTAGCCGACCTCGCCGAGATCCGGGATCAGTTCGTCGCGGCCACCGAGGCCGCGGCGCGGGCCGGGTTCGACCTGCTCGAGCTGCACTGCGCGCACGGCTACCTGCTGTCCAGCTTCATCACCCCGGTCAGCAACCGGCGCACCGATCAGTACGGCGGCTCGCTGGCCAACCGGTTGCGTTACCCGCTCGAGGTGTTCGACGCGATCCGCGCGGCCTGGCCGGCGCAGCGCCCGATCACGGTTCGGATCTCGGCCACCGACTGGGTGGACGGCGGGATCGACGGTGATGACGCGGTCGCGATCGCGCGCGCCTTCGCCTGCCACGGGGCGGACGCGATCGACGTGTCCACCGGTCAGACCACGCCGGAGGCGCGGCCGGCCTACGGGCGGTCCTACCAGACTCCGTTCGCCGATCGGATCCGCAACGAGGTCGGGATCGCGACGATCGCGGTCGGCGCCATCTCGTCCCACGACGACGTGAACTCGATCCTGCTCGCCGGCCGGGCCGACCTCTGCGCGCTGGCCCGCACCCATCTCTACGACCCGGCCTGGACCCTGCACGCCGCGGCCGAGCAGGACTACGCCGGGCCTGGCGCTCCCTGGCCGGTGCAGTTCCTGCCCGGCAACCGCAAGCCGCAGACCGGCCGGACCGACGGGCCACGGCCCCGGCTCGAGCTCATCCGGGACGGCGAGCCGACCACCAAGCACGCCCGGTGGCGCCCCTCCAGGTAGCCGCCAAGGGTGTGTCTACCTGGCGGCCACGCCCTAGACTCCGCCACGTGCCCACCGACTCGGGATCAGTGATGCGGCGCGCGGCCACCGGGCCGGACCTGGTGCTGCGCTACGACGTCGACCCCGAGAACGTCATCGACGTGCGATTCCCGCAGGTCGAGGCGGCCGGGGCAAACGGCTCGGCACCTCCGCCGGCCCCGGTCGCGGTCATCCTGCACGGCGGATTCTGGAAGCCCGAGTTCGACCGGGTGCACACTCGCTCGATGGCCGATGCCCTGGTGGGCGCCGGCTACGTGGTCGTGACGCCGGAGTACCGGCGGGTCCGCCAGCCCGGCGGTGGCTGGCCGGGCACGTTCGAGGACGTGGCACTGGCGCTGGACATGCTGCCGTCGCTGCTGGAGGAGGCCGAGCCCGGTCGGGCCGACCTGTCCCGGGGTGCCGTGCTGATCGGGCATTCCGCGGGTGGTCAGCTCGCATTGTGGTCGGCCAACCGATCCGTGGCCCGGGGCGACGCCGGAGCGTTGCCGGTGGGAGGCGTGGTCGCGCTGGCGCCGGTGGCCGATCTCACCACCGGGGCCCGGATCGACCTGGACGACGGCGCGGTGCAGGACGTGCTCGGCGGCGACCCGGCGGAGGTCCCGGAACGCTACGCGTTCGCCGACCCCAGCCTGCTGGTGCCGATCGGGGTCCGGATCGCGGTGCTGCACGGTGCCGCTGACCCGTACGTGCCGATGCAACAGAGCACGGCGTTCGTGGCCGCGGCGACCGCGGCCGGGGACGCCGTATCGTTCACCGAGCTCCCCGGTACGGATCACTTCGCGCTGATCGACCCGCTGTCCTCGGCCTGGCCCACGGTGCTGGCCGCGATCGAGTCGCTTCGCTGATCAGGCTGGCTCGTCCGGGGTGAAGCGGTAGCCAAGCCCGGGTTCGGTCGTGAGATAGCGGGGCCGGGCGGGGTCGGGTTCGAGCTTGCGGCGCAGGTTGGCGAGGTGAACCCGAAGGTAGTTGGTCTCGGTCTCGTATCGAGGGCCCCATACCTCATGCAGCAACTGCCGGTGGGTGACCAGCCGCCCGGAGTTGCGGGCCAAGGTCTCCAGCAGGTGCCATTCGGTGGGGGTGAGCCGCACCTCGCCCGCCGGCGTCGTGACGCGTTTGGCGGCCAGGTCGATCGTGAACGCCGTCGTGGTGACGACCGGTTGGTCGTCGGTCGGAATAGCGCGGCGCAGTGCGGCGCGGACCCGGGCCAGCAGCTCGCCCATACCGAAGGGTTTGGTGACGTAGTCGTCGGCGCCGGCATCCAGTGCGTTGATCTTGGCTGGCTCGATGTGCCGGGCGGATAGCACGATGATCGGCGCGGTGGACCAGCCACGCAGACGCTCCACGATCGCGACCCCGTCCATGTCCGGTAGCCCGAGGTCGACGATGGTCAGGTCGGGTGGGCGGTCGCTGGCCATGGCCAGCGCGGCGGTGCCGTTGTCGGCAAGCGCCACGTCGTACCCGCGGGCGGACAGGGCCACCCGCAACGCCCGTAGCAGCTGCAGATCGTCATCCACGACCAGGACCAGGTTGGCGATGACTCGCTCCAGCAGGCCCGGATCGGCGTACCTGAGCGGGAGGTCGTCGGGGACATCCAGCTGGGTCCGGTCCGCCCCCGGAAGGTGCCGCATGGCCGCGGCGACAACTTCGTCGAAGGCAACCGGCCGGGCCTGCACGATCACCGCGCCGGCCTGGAGCCGGCTCATGGCCAGGAGGTTCTCGACCAGGGACGCCATCCGGTCGGCCGACTCTTCCACGGTGGCGAGCAGCTCGGCCTGCGCTTCCTTGGTGAGCGGTAGGTCCCGATCACGCAGGCTGGAAGACGCGGCCTTGATCCCGGCCAGGGGAGTTCGCAGGTCGTGCCCGGCGGCGGCGAGCAGTGCCGCGCGCAAACGGTCCACCTCGGCCAGCTCGCGGGCTCGGGCCGCCTGGGCTGCCAGCCGCTGCGCTTGCACGGTGCGCGCGGCGGCGGTGGCCAGCCGGGTGAGAAACCGCGGGTCGGGGGCGAACACTGCCGGACCATGCAGGACCAGTCGCAGTCCGTCGCCGGCCGGGACGGACAGCGCGGGCGAACCGGTGGCGGGCGGGCCGACCTCGGCCACCACCCGCTCGGTGCCGTCGGCGCCGAGCCCGCGCACCGGGGTCGGGAAGCTGCTGTTCATGATCACAAAGTTAGCTGCTCGGCCGGGCCGGTGCGAGGTCCTCGTCCGCCCGGTCCCGCTGGTCGGCGCGGCCGGAATCCAGCTGCCACGGCACATTCGTGACCATCACCTGGCGCTGGAACAGCAAGCGTGCCTTCAGCCGAAGGGCGGATTGGTTGTGCAGCAGGTGCTCCCACCAGCGGCCCACCACATACTCGGGAATGTAGATCACGATGAGCTCCCGCGGGTTCTCTCGGCTCAGGCCGGCGATGTAGGACAGCACCGGGCCGGTGATGTCCCGATACGGCGAGTCGATCACCGTGAGCGGCGCCGGGATGTCTCGTTCGTCCCACTCCCGCTGCAGCTGGCGTACCTCATCGGGAGAAATCCCCACGGTCAGCGCGGTCAACGTGTCCGGGCGGGTGGCCCAGGCGTAGGCCAGGGCGCGCAGGGTCGGCCGGTGCAGCCGGGAGACCAGCACGATGGCGTGGACCCGGCCGGGCAGCACCATTCCGCCGGGTTCGGGCGCGAGCTCGACGGCGACCCGGTCGTAGTGCCGCCGGATCGCTCGCATCATCACGAACAGCACCGGGATCGCGATCACGACCAAGTCCGCACCGTGGCTGAACTTGGTGATCAGCACGACGATCAGGACCAGGCCGGTGAAGCAGGCGCCGATGCCGTTGATGAGCCGGGACCGATGCATCCGGCGCCGGCTGCTCGGGTCGCGCTCGGTGCGTAGCAGCCGGTTCCAGTGCCTGACCATGCCCGCTTGGCTGAGCGTGAAGGAGGTGAACACGCCGAGGATGTAGAGCTGGATGAGCCGGGTGACCGACCCGTCGAACATATAGATCAGCGCGCCGGCAACGATCGCGAGCAGGATGATCCCGTTGGAGAACGCGAGCCGGTCGCCGCGGGTGTGCAGCTGGCGAGGCAGGGCGGTGCTCGGCCAGGATCGAGCCAAGCAGTGGGAAGCCGTTGAACGCGGTGTTGGCGGCGAGGATCAGGATCAGCGCGGTCGCGGCCTGGATGAAGAAGAACATGACGGTATCGGTGCCGCCGAACACGGCCGCCGCGAGCTGGGCGATCACGGTGCGCTGCGCGTCGGTTTCGCAGTTGCCTGGGAAGCCGACCAGATCGCAGGCGTGCTCGACGTAGCGGACATCGGTCATCAGCGCGAGCGCGGTGATGCCGGCGAACATTGTGATCGACAGTGCGCCCATCACGGCCATCGTGGTCGCCGCGTTCCTGGCCTTCGGCTGCCGGAACGCCGGCACGCCGTTGGAGATCGCCTCTACCCCGGTCAGCGCGGTGCAGCCGGAGGAGAACGCGCGCAGCGCGAGAAACACCAGCGCCAGCCCGGTCAGCCCGACGTGGGCCGGCTCGGGTTGCACCGCCCACCCGGCGCTTTCGGCCACCGGAGCCGCACCGAACATCGCCCGACCGAACCCGACGGCGATCATCGCCAGCACGCCGACCACGAACAGGTAGGTGGGGATCGCGAACGCCCGGCCCGACTCGCGCACACCGCGCAGGTTCATCGCGGCCAGGACCAGCACGAACCCAAGATTGATCGGCACCCGGTAGGGGTTGAGACCTGGCATCGCCGAGATGATGTTGTCGACTCCGGCCGCCACCGACACCGCGACCGTCATGACGTAGTCGACCAGCAGCGCCCCGGCCACCACCAAGCCGGCCGATTGGCCGAGGTTGCGCGCGGCGACCTCGTAGGACCCCCCTCCGCTGGGATACGCGCGCACCACCTGCCGGTACGAGATCACCACCACGGCCAGCAGCGCCACCACGGCTACCCCGATCCACGGCGCGAGGTAGAGATACGCCAGGCCGCCCGGCGTCAGGACGAGCAAGATCTCCTGGGTTGCGTAGGCCACCGACGACAACGGGTCGCTGGCGAAGATCGGCAACGCGATCCGCTTCGGAAGCAGCTGCTCGCCGAGCCGGTCACTACGCAATGGCCGGCCCACGACCAGCCGCTTCAGCCACTCCAACACGGGATCCAGTGAACGTTTCAGCCGCCCACTGGGCCGCGATCTTGACGGGTTCTTAACGCCTGGAGGCGTTGGTCAGCTCGGCTGTCGCGTCCTGCTCTCGCGGGTGTGCGTTTTCGGAATGTACGGGGATCCCCGACACGCGTCGGGGATCCCCGTACACCGCGGAAACAGCACCCCGGTCGCAGCGTCCTCGCTCGGCTCCGCCCGGTTGAGTGTGCGTTGCGTTCCTGACCGGAATGGGTCGATGATCGACGGGTTCTGCCGAAATTCCTGCCTCGAAGTTGCCGTGTGGATGTCAGGAGTGCCCATGTCCGTGCTCACCGGATTGCTCGACGGTCTATCCAGCGGCTCGATCCGGGTTGTCGATCTCACCGCTCCGCTGTCCGAGCAGACCCCGATCATCCAGCTGCCGCCACCGTTCGGAAACACCGCGGCGTTCAGCCGTGCGGAGATCAGCCGC
>JAKEEW010000533.1 GCA_022616375.1 Sporichthyaceae bacterium | reverse complement strand
GCATCTGACACTACGCGGGTGAGCCTCGCGTACGCTGCAGCCGGCAACGGGCTCAGGCCGGGCTGGATGGCATCGGACATCGCGTCGGCAGCCGCTAGCGGTGGGTCGTCCAGCATCCGGGCGCGGTACTCGACGAGCACATCACCGGACTCGGACGCGCCGGTCACCGGTCCGATGCCGAACAGGAGCGGCGGGTCACCCGCCGCAATCAACACCACCAGATCACCGATCGTTGCTGGCCCGCCCTCGCCGGGATCGAACGCGATCACGTCGCGCGCGTACAGGCGCTCCATGGCGAACTGCTCGTCGCTCACCACGGCGGCCCAGTAAGCCCGGCCGTCACGTTCGCTCGGCTGGCCCATGCCCCCATCTCATCACGGCGGGACGTGGCAACCGTCCAGGTGGTCGTCGACCATTCCGGTCGCCTGCATAAGTGCGTACGCCGTCGTCGGTCCCACGAACCGGAACCCGCGCTTCTTGAGCTCCTTGGCCATCGCGGTCGACTCGGGGGTCAGCGCCGGCGCATCGGCCATCGCCGGCAGTCGCCGGGCACGCGCTGGCGGCGCGAACGACCAGAGCAGTGCGGCGAGCCCGTCCGGCAGTCCCTGCGCCGCGTTCGCGTTCTGGATGGCCGCATCGATCTTCGCGCGGTTGCGGACGATGCCCGGGTCGGCCAACAGCCGGGCGATGTCCTTGGCCCCGAACCGGGCCACCCGGCCGATGACGAAACCAGCAAACGCCGACCGAAACGCCTCCCGCTTGCGCAGGATCGTGAGCCACGACAGGCCCGACTGGAACGCCTCGAGGGTGAGCTTCTCGTACAGCCGGTCGTCGTCGTGGACCGGACGACCCCACTCGTTGTCGTGGTAGGTGATGTACTCCGGCGTTGCGGCCGCCCAGGAGCACCGGGCTAACCCATCGGCTCCGATCACCAGATCTGCCACGCCGCCACGCTAGCCGCGACCACCGACAACGACCTACGGGAATGTGCCCGACTCGACCAGCCGAGCGAAGCGCCGAAGCGCGAGGTTGAGGCTCGCCTTCGAACCCGGCCACAGCAGTGGCCAGGCGATCCGGCCCGCAAGCCCGGGCGGAACCTGGAACCACTCGTGCCACACCATCTGGGTGCGGGCGCCGGCCAGCGGGGTGCACCGCATCACGCCTGGTCCACGCAGCAGCGCGCCGGTGTGTACCACGCGGACCTCGTATGGCGGGTCCACCCGGTCAACCCGCATCTTGTCTCGCAGCACCGCTGGCCCGAGCGCGGTGATCGCCTCGATCACGCTGCCCTGACCGCCGTCGCCCTCGACCACCCGGACCTTGGTCATCGGGATCCACTC
>JAKEEW010000532.1 GCA_022616375.1 Sporichthyaceae bacterium | reverse complement strand
GCCAGCCTCAGCCGGCCCGGCGGGTGCTGGTGCTCAACGGGCCGAACCTGGGTCGGCTCGGTGCCCGCGAGCCCGAGGTCTACGGCTCGACCAGCTTTCCCGAACTGGTCGACTACTGCGTCGCCGAGGGCAAGGAGCTGGACCTGGAGGTCGAGGTCAGGCAGACCGACGACGAGGCCGAGCTGGTGAGCTGGCTGCACGAGGCGGCCGAGCGGCGCCTCCCGGTCGTGCTGAACCCGGCCGCGTTCACCCACTACTCGTATTCCCTGCGCGACGCCTGCGCTCAGCTGACCGCGCCGCTGATCGAGGTACACCTGACCAACCCGGCACGTCGCGAGGCGTTCCGGCACACCTCGGTGATCGCGGGGGTGGCGACCGGCACGATCGCCGGGTTCGGCGTCGACTCGTACCGGCTGGCGTTGCGCGCCCTGGCCGCCGCGCTGCCCAGCTGACCTTCCGGACACAGCGATCATTACGCACCCGAGGGCATGCCTATACCGCCATAAACCGGGTAAACCCACCACCCGGCGTGCGTAATGATCGAGAAGCGGGACCGCCCGCCCCCTTATAGCGGATCTGAGATAGCATCTCAGGCATGGCAGAGCGGCGTAAGTCGAGATTTCCCGGCCTGCAGGACGCGGCCGCCCGGCGGCGGGCGCTCATTGCCGAGCTGGCCGAGGCCAGACGCCGGCTCGGGCTCACCCAGACCGAGGTCGCGGCCCGGATGGGCACCTCGCAGTCGGCGGTGGCCCGGCTGGAGGCCGGCGAGCTCGACGTCCGGTTGTCCACCCTCGATCGGTATGCCGCCGCGGTCGGCGCGGCGGTGGATTGGACGGTGCAGCGATGAGTCTCAACCCGGACGACAACGGTTCGCCCCGGTCCTGGCTCGGGGAGCGGCTGTTCGCCCGCCGGGTGGTGATGCTGGCCGGCACGCTGGACGCGGAGCTGGCCAGCCGGGCCGCCGGTGAGCTGATGCTGCACGACGCCGACGGGGACGATCCGGTGGAGCTGCACCTGACCGACCTGGACGGCGAGCTCGACCCGACCAGCACGCTGCTCGACGTCATCGACCTGATGGGCGTGCCGGTCCGGGTCAGCGTGGCCGGCCGGGTGCGCGGGCCGGCAGTTGCCCTGCTCGCCGCGGCCGACCAGCGGGTGCTCCGGCCGCACGCCACGGTCGAGCTGTGCGAGCCCAAGGTCGAGGTGCCACAGGGCCGGGCCAGC
Source organism: Sporichthyaceae bacterium (assembly GCA_022616375.1). Lineage (GTDB taxonomy): Bacteria > Actinomycetota > Actinomycetes > JAKEEW01 > JAKEEW01 > JAKEEW01. The sequence continues at coordinate 9,735 of JAKEEW010000532.1, read as the reverse complement.
GAGGTGGCCGCACAGGCGGCCGAGCACACCCGCCGGCTGGAACGGATCCAGCAGCGGATCGCGGCCGCATGCCGGCGCCCGGTCGAGGAGGTGGCCGCGGACATGCGCACCGGACGGTTCCTCGATGCGCAGGCCGCGATCGACTACGGCCTGGCGGATCAACCCGCCCAGAAGTAAGCCGCGCCCGCCGCGACTTCGGGCCGCCCACCACCAGCAGCTGGCGGGAGACGACCCCGAGCCGACATGTCGGCCGAGACGGCGTGTCGGCCGGGACGGCTCGAGGTCGCCGCCTTCCGGGAGCGGGGGAGGTGGCTCCCAAGTTGCCCTAAAGCGTCCGGCAACTAACCGTTTGGACGCACGCGGAGCCATCCCAGTTGCACCGCCAGTAGCGGTAATCAGATCAAGATCACCGATTCCTTGGTCACCTGGCCGGTAGGCTCCGGGCATGGCAGAGATCCACGCTGCGCGCCGCGAGCGGCTGCGCACCCTGCTCGCTGCGCAGGACCTGGATGCCGCGCTGGTCACCCGGCTGGTCAACGTGCGCTACCTGACCGGCCTGGCCAGCTCGAACGCGGCGCTGTTGGTGACCGGCAAGGGCGATGTGCTGGCCATCGACGGGCGCTACGCCACGGTCGCCGGCGAGCAGGCCGGCGACGTCGAGCTGGTGGTGGAGCGGGAGGTCGCCTGCGCGCTGGCCGAGCGGGCTGCCAAGGACCGGATCCGGCGGCTCGGCTTCGAGTCGCACGAGGTCACCGTGGATCTGCACAAGAAGCTGGTGGAGACCGCCGAGGGCGTGCAGTGGATCTCGGCCGGCACGCTGGTGGAGAGCCTGCGGGTGGTGAAGGACGAGGAAGAGATCACGCTGCTCAGGGAGGCCTGCGCGATCAGCGACCGGGCGCTCGCCGAGCTGACCGACGGCCTGGTGCTGGGCCGGACCGAGCGGCAGATTGCCCAGGAGCTGGAACGCCGGATGATCGACCACGGCGCCGACGGGATCGCGTTCGAGACGATCGTGGCCGCCGGGCCGAACTCGGCCAGCCCACATCACGTGCCGACCTCGCGCCGGGTCGAGGCGGGCGACTTCCTCAAGGTGGATTTCGGCGCGCTCTATCGCGGTTACCACGCCGACGAGACCCGCACGTTCGTGGTCGGGCGGGAGCCGGCGAACTGGCAGGTGGAGATCTACGACTTGGTGTTCGCCGCGCAGAAGGCCGGCCGGGAGGCGCTGGTCTCCGGTGCCGACATCCGCGACGTGGACCGGGCGGCCCGCTCGGTGATCGAGGAGGCCGGCTACGGCGAGCAGTTCCCGCACGGCCTCGGGCACGGCGTCGGGCTGGAGATCCACGAGGCTCCGCTGATGGGCTACAACCAGACGGGTAAACTGGCCGCTCGCACCCCGGTGACCGTGGAGCCCGGCATCTACCTGCCGGGCCGGGGCGGGGTTCGCATCGAGGACACTCTCGTGGTCCGCGACGCGACCGATGGTCGACCGGAGCTGCTTACTATGACGACAAAGGAGCTGCTCGTCCTGGACTAGCCGGCGATCCGGCTGGCCACCTGGCGTGCCGCCCATCAGGCTGGAGAGAGAACACCACGTGGCCACCACCAACGACCTGAAGAACGGGTTGGTACTCAACCTCGACGGCGCACTGTGGACCGTCGTGGAGTTCCAGCACGTCAAGCCCGGTAAGGGCGGCGCCTTCGTGCGCACCAAGCTGAAGAACGTGCTCTCCGGCAAGGTCGTCGACCGGACCTTCAACGCCGGGGTCAAGGTCGACACCGCCAACGTCGACAAGCGTGACATGCAGTACCTGTACCGCGAGGGCAGCGACTTCGTGTTCATGGACATGCAGTCCTACGACCAGATCCACGTGTCCGACGCGGTGATCGGCAAGGCCGCGGACTACATGCTGGAGAACCAGGACGCGATCATCGCGCTGCACGCCGGCGTGCCGCTCTACGTCGAGCTGCCCGCGTCGGTCGAGTTGGCCATCTCCTACACCGAGCCCGGCCTGCAGGGCGACCGGTCCACCGGCGGCACCAAGCCGGCCACGCTGGAGACCGGTGCGGTGGTGGCGGTGCCGCTGTTCATCACCACCGGCGAGAAGGTCAAGGTGGACACCCGCTCGGGTGAGTACCTCGGCCGCGTCACGAGCTGACCGTGCCGGCCCGTTCGAAGGCCCGCAAGCGCGCGCTGGACATCCTCTACGAGTCCGACCTGCGCGGTGTTGACGTCATGCAGACTCTGGCCGACCGGGTCGCCGCCAGCGATCCGCCGGTGCCGGAGTATGCGGTCGTCCTGATCGAGGGAGTAACCGCCCGGCGGGAGCGGATCGACGACCTGCTGGCGTCCTACTCGATCGGCTGGACCCTGGACCGGATGCCGACGGTGGATCGCAACATCCTCCGGCTCGGCACCTACGAGCTGCTCTGGGCGACCGACGTGCCGGATCCGGTGGCGGTGTCCGAGGCGGTGGCGCTGGCCAGGCAGCTGTCTACCGACGACTCGCCCGGCTTCGTGAACGGGCTGCTGGCCCGGTTGCTCGAGCTGAAACCGACGCTCACGGTCTAGACCGGTCCCGGCTCCCGCCAGGTGCTCGACTGGTTCGGCCAGTACCTGGCCTGACCGCCCTCGGTGGCCGCGCCGGCCGGTCCCTCGCCCATGACGTGGCTGGCGAGGTGGCGGCGCGGCCCTCGGTGGAGCCTCACACCTGAGGCCCCGGGTGGAGCTAGTGCGGCTCGACGTGCTCGATCGCCCGGCGGGCGTCGGCGTCCAGCACGCCCCAGGAGATCAGATCCTCGGTCAGGATCCCGGGCGCCATGTCGTAGATCACCGCAAGCGTGCGCAGGTCGTCCTGCCGGATCGACAGCACCTTCCCGTTGTAGTCGCCTCGCTGGCTCTGGATGGTGGCCGCGTAGCGCATCAGCGGACCGGCCTTGTCGGTCGGCAGCTGATTGAGCCGCTCCAGATTGATCACGAGCTTCGGCGGCGGCTCGGCCGCGCCACCGGGCACCCCACCCGGAAGCAGTTCGGCAACGGGCACGCCGTAGAAATCAGCCAGCTCGGCGAGTCGCTGGACGGTGACGGCACGGTCGCCTCGCTCGTACGAGCCAACCACGACTGCCTTCCAGCGGCCCTTCGACTTCTGCTCAACGCCGTGCAGGGAAAGCCCCTGCTGGGTGCGGATCGAGCGAAGGCGAGCGCCTAGCTGCCTCGCGTACTCGGACGGCATCGGACTCCCAAAGGGGTAAGAGTGACGCTAGTGAGACAAATCACGTTGCGTGGTTACGCTGGGTAACGCTACGGAGCGTGACATCCGCGCGTCAAGCCCCTGTAGCGAAGATGTAATCGGACGCTCTGTTACCCTCGTCACGGTCACCATCCTTTAACGACCCGTCCCGTGAGGCGGAGAAGGAGGTCTTTTTCTATGCCCGCACCCAGCCAGGAGCGGCTCCCGGAATCCGGGCCGCTCACGGCCCCCGATGCCGGCTCGCCGCCGGCCGGCCCACCGCCGGTCCGCGAGGTGCTCGACACATCCGAGATCACCCGGGCGTTGACCCGGGTCAGCCACGAGATCGTCGAGCGGAACAAGGGCGCCAGCGACCTGGTCCTGCTCGGTATCCCGACCCGCGGGGTCGTGGTAGCTCGCCGCCTCGCCGACCGGATCACCCAGATCGAGGGCCGCGCGGTCGCCGCCGGCGCGCTCGACGTCACGATGTACCGCGACGACCTGCGGATGCGCCCGGCCCGTTCGATCGGTCACACCGACGTCCCGCCGGGCGGGATCGACGACAAGATCGTCGTCCTGGTCGACGACGTGCTCTACTCCGGCCGGACCGTCCGGGCCGCCCTGGACGCGCTCAACGACCTGGGCCGTCCGCGCGCGGTCCAGCTCGCGGTCCTGGTCGACCGCGGCCACCGTGAGCTGCCGATCCGAGCCGACTTCGTCGGCCGCAACCTGCCGACCTCCGCACTGGAGTCGGTGCGGGTCCTGCTGACCGAGATCGACGGCACGGACGCGGTCCGGATCGCGCAGATCGCCGCGGCCAGCACGTGGAAGGGGGGATCGGTTCGATGAACCGCCATCTACTGTCCGCGGCCGACCTGACCAGGGACGATGCGCTCCGCGTGCTGGACACCGCCGAGGAGCTGGCCCAGCTGTCCAACCGTCCGATCAAGAAGCTGCCGACACTGCGCGGCCGGACCGTGGTCAACCTGTTCTTCGAGGACTCCACCCGCACCCGGATCTCGTTCGAGGCCGCGGCCAAGCGGCTGTCCGCCGACGTCATCAACTTCTCCGCCAAGGGCTCCAGCGTGTCCAAGGGGGAGAGCCTCAAGGACACCGCGCTCACCCTCGAAGCGATGGGCGCCGATGCCGTCGTGGTGCGGCACGGTTCGTCCGGCGCGCCACACCGGCTGGCCTACTCCGGCTGGATCCGCGGCTCGGTGCTCAATGCCGGTGACGGAACCCACGAGCACCCAACCCAAGCCCTGCTCGACGCGTACACGATGCGCCGGCACCTGGGCGGCTCGCTGGACGGCCGGCGGATCACCATCGTCGGCGACGTGCTGCACAGCCGGGTGGCCCGATCCAACGTGCTGCTGCTGGCCACGCTCGGCGCCGAGGTCAGCCTGGTCGCGCCGCCGACCCTGCTACCGGTCGGGGTGGACGGCTGGCCCTGCGAGTACACCTACGACCTCGACTCGGCGCTGTCCAAGAGCGACGCGGTGATGATGCTGCGGGTGCAGCGGGAGCGGATGAAGGCCGCGTACTTCCCGTCGGCACGCGAGTACAGCCGGCGCTACGGGCTGGACGCGCGGCGGTTCGGGCTGCTGCCCGAGCACGCGATCGTGATGCACCCGGGTCCGATGAACCGCGGGATGGAGATTGCCGCCGAGGTGGCAGACAGTGACCGTTCGGTCATCGTCGAGCAGGTCACCAACGGCGTCAGCGTGCGGATGGCGGTGCTCTACCTGCTGCTCGGCGGGCGGGAGCCGATGGAGGAGGGGGCATGAGCACCAGATGGTTCATCAAGGGCGCGAAACTACCTGGCGGGTCGCCTACCGACCTCGTCATCTCCGACGGCGTCATCACCGACGCCGGACCCGGGCTCAGCGCACCGGCCGGCGCGCAGCTGCTGGACGCGGCCGGCCTGATCGCCCTACCCGGGCTGGTCGACCTGCACACCCACCTGCGCGAGCCGGGCCGCGAGGATGCCGAGACCGTAGCGACCGGAACGCTGGCGGCCGCACTCGGTGGATACACCGCGGTGTTCGCGATGCCCAACACCGACCCGGCCGCCGACACCGCGGGCGTGGTCGAGCAGGTGTGGCGGCTCGGCCAGGCGGCCGGGTACGCCGACGTCATCCCGATCGGTGCGGTCACGGTCGGCCGGGGCGGCGAGACGCTTGCCGAGCTCGGCGCGATGGCCGACTCGGCGGCCGGGGTGCGGGTCTTCTCCGATGACGGCAACTGCGTGTCCGACCCGCTGCTGATGCGTCGGGCGCTGGAGTACGTCAAGGCGTTCGACGGCGTGGTCGCCCAGCACGCCCAGGACCCGCGGCTGACCGAGCACGCGCAGATGAACGAGGGTCCGCTGTCCGGCACCCTCGGCCTGGCCGGCTGGCCGGCGGTAGCCGAAGAGGCGATCATCGCGCGGGACGTGCTGCTGGCCGCGCATGTCGGCTCCCGGCTGCACATCTGTCACGTGTCCACGGCCGGCTCGGTCGAGCTGATCCGTTGGGCGAAGAGCAAGGGCTGGCAGGTCACCGCCGAGGTGACCCCGCACCACCTGTTGCTCGCCGACGATCTGGTCAGCTCGTACGACCCGGTCTTCAAGGTCAACCCACCGTTGCGGTCCCCGGACGACGTGGCCGCGCTGCGCGCCGGACTGGCCGACGGAACCATCGACGCGGTAGCCACCGACCACGCGCCGCACCCGGTGGAGGACAAGGACTGCGAGTGGGCTGCCGCCGCGTTCGGCATGCTCGGCCTGCAGACCGCGCTGCCGGTGGTGCACGAGGCGATGGTGCGCACCGGACTCCTGGACTGGGCCGGGGTTGCCGACCGGATGTCGGTCCGGCCGGCCAGGATCGGCCGCCTCGGTGGACATGGTGTGTCGCTGGCGGCCGGAGCTGTGGCCAACGTCGTGTTGTACGACCCGGCGGCCTCGTGGACGGTCGATCCGACCGCGCTGGCCAGCAAGAGCCGCAACACCCCGTTCGCCGGGCGGCAACTGCCCGGCTCGGTGGTGGCGACCTTCCTGCGCGGCCAGCCGACCGTGCTCGACGGGAAGCCGGCGTTCGACGGGAAGCCGGCGTTCGACGGGAAGCCGGCGTTCGACGGGAAGCCGGCGTGAGCGGCTCAGATGGCCGTTGAGTCGCCCAGGCAGCAGCTCGCCGAGGTCGTCTCGGTCTCGGCGAGCTGCGCCTACCTGATGGTGACGCTGCGGCTGCCCGGGCCGATGGAGTTCCGCCCCGGGCAGTTCGCCGCGCTCACGGTCGGCGGCCCGTCGTCCAGCATGCTGCTGCGCCGGTGTTTCTCCATCTACCGCATCGACGGTGAGCTGTTGCGCATCGTGTTCGCCGCACACGGTGCAGGCACCCGGTGGCTGGCCGCGCGGCAACCCGGCGACCTGGTCGACGTGGTCGCCCCGCTCGGCACGCCGTTCCCGTTTGCCGAAGCCGATGACGTGGCCGGCCCGGCCGTGCTGGTCGGCGGCGGTTACGGCAGTGCGCCGCTGTTCAGCCTCGCCGCCGCACTGCGGGAGCGAGGGAGCGAGGCGCACTTCGTGCTCGGCGCGGCGTCAGCGGATCGGTTGTTCGGGGTCGATGAGGCCGAGTCGCTCGGTGCGACGGTGACGGTCACCACGGATGACGGTTCGGCCGGACTGCGCGGCTGGGTGTCGGACGCGCTGCCTGCGGTGCTGGACCGGACCGGCGCCGGCACGGTCTATGCCTGCGGGCCGATGGCCATGCTGGATGCGGTCAGCTCGCTCGCGACCGCGGCCGGCGCGATCGCCTACGTCGCCGTCGAGGAGGCCATGGCCTGCGGGATCGGGGTCTGCATGACCTGCGTGCTCCCGGTCGTCGGAACGGACGGCCTGACCCGGATGACCCGGTCCTGCGTGGCCGGTCCGGTGTTCGCCGGAGCCGCGGTGCGGTGGGACGCCGCGGCGACCGGTGCGGTGCCGGCCGATGCGCTCGGCGCGGCGGCCATGGGGGGTCGTCAGGACCTAGGAGGCACTCCCTAGTGGTAGACATGTCGACTTCGCTATCCGGTGTGGGGTTCCCGAACCCGGTGATGACCGCGTCGGGGTGTGCGGCCGCGGGCCGGGAGCTCGGCCAGTTCTTCGACGTGTCGGTACTGGGCGCCGTGGTGACGAAGTCGATCATGGTGTCCCCCCGGGCCGGGCGGCCGACGCCGCGAATGGCCGAGACCCCGTCCGGGATGCTCAACTCGATCGGGCTGCAAGGCCCGGGGATCGACGCGTTCCTGGACCAGGACCTGCCCTGGCTGGTGGCGGCCGGGGCCCGTGCGGTGGTCTCGATCGCCGGCGGCAGCGTGGCCGACTACGTCGCCTTGGCGCAGCGGCTGCCGGCCGCGGCCGGAGTCTCGATGCTCGAGGTCAACATCTCCTGCCCGAACGTCGAATCCCGCGGCGAGGTGTTCGCCTGCGACCCGGTCGCGGCCGGTGCGGTGCTGGCGGCGGTGCGGGATGCGGCCGATCCGGAGGTCCCGGTCTTCGCCAAGCTCTCCCCGGACGTGACGGACATCGTCGCGGTCGCGCGGGCCTGTGTCGCAGCGGGTGCGGACGGGCTCACCCTGATCAATACGTTGCTCGGGATGGCCATCGACCCGGTCACCATGCGCCCGGTGCTGGCCGGGCAGACCGGCGGGTTGTCCGGCCCGGCGATCCGCCCGGTGGCGGTGCGAGCGGTCTGGCAGGTGCACCGCGCGCTGCCTGGGGTGCCGCTGATCGGCGTCGGCGGGATCCGGACCGGCTGGGATGCGCTCGAGCTGGTCCTGGCCGGCGCGTCCGCGGTCCAGGTGGGTACGGCGATCTTCGGCGATCCCTCCGCGCCGGTCCGGGTGCTCGACGAGCTCACCGCGGCAATGGCCGAGCGTGGGTTCGCGAAGTTCACCGACGCGGTCGGGTTCGCGCACCGGAGTCCTCGATGAGCCAGCCGATCGGTCAGTCCGTGGGCCAGGCGGCTGGTCAGGCGCCGTTCGGGGCCCGGCTGCGGGCCGCACTGGACACCCGCGGCCCGCTGTGTGTCGGCATCGACCCGCACCCCGAGCTGATGGCGTCGTGGGGGCTGGCCGACTCCGTGGTAGGGCTGGACCGCTTCGCGATGACCGTGGTGGACGCGGTCGCCGACCGGGTGGCGGTGGTCAAGCCGCAGTCGGCGTTCTTCGAGCGGCACGGCTCGGCCGGGATCGCGGTGCTGGAGCGGACCATGGCGGCGGCCCGGGCCCGCGGCGCGCTGGTCCTGCTGGACGCGAAGCGCGGTGACATCGGGTCGACCGTGGCCGCGTACGCCTCGGCGTATCTGGCACCGGAGAGCCCGCTCTATGCCGATGCGCTGACCGCGTCGCCGTACCTAGGCTATGAGTCCTTGCGGCCGTTGCTGGACACGGCACTGCGCACCGGGTCCGGGGTGTTCGTGCTCGCCTACACCTCGAATCCGGAGGGTGCGACCGTACAGCGGGCGCTCGGTCACGACGGGACGGCGGTGGGTGCCGGCATCCTGGCCGGCATCGCTGCCGAGAATGCCGGCGTGGCCCCGCTGGGATCGATCGGTGCCGTGGTTGGTGCCACCGTGGCAGACGTCGACTTCGACCTGGCCGCGGTGAACGGCCCGCTGCTCGCGCCCGGGGTCGGCGCGCAGGGCGGCACGCCGGCCGGGCTGCGGTCGGTGTTCGGTGCGGCACTGCCCAACGTGGTGCCGGCGGTGTCCCGCGACCTGCTGCGGCTCGGACCGGATGGTGCGGCCCTGCGCGTCGCGGCCGACCGGATGACCGCCGAGTTCGGTGCGCTGCTGGCAGAGTAGTCAGGGCATGCCCTCTGCCCGGGGCTACCTGTTCGTTGTACGCCCACGGGTACCCCGCCCCGACTCGACAGGTCAGGGTGGCTGCCGCAGTCCGGACAGGGTGACCACGACCAATCTGCGAACGGCCGGCTTGGACGGCAGGCCGCCGGCCGCGGCAAGCGCGTGAATGCAGTAGGTCGCTAGCTCGGCGGGTGGGACATCGTCCCGGATCTCGCCGGCAGTCGCTCCCAGCTCGACGAGGTCGCGGACAAAGTCGTGGAGCCGGTGCCGAGCGCGAGCAACGTGTGGGCCCTGGTGCAGGACGGCCGCGAGTTCGTTGCCGTGGTGCTCGTGGGAGATGTCCGCGTAGGCCTGGAGGACAGCGTGCAGCTGGTCGATCGGGCTGCTGGCACGGTCGCGAATTTCGGTGAGGCGGTCGAGGTGGTCGGCGATCTGGCGCTCATGCCAGGCGACCAAGATCGCCTCAACGTCTGGGAAGTATTTGTATAGCGTTGCGCGCCCGATGCCGGTGTCGGCAGCGATCTGCGACATCGTTACCGAGGCCAATCCGCGCTCGGCCACCACGGCCGCCGCGGTGTCCAGGATTGCGTCGCGCACTTCGCGGCGATGCGCCTCGATCGTCTCGTCCCACAGCCTCGGCATCACGGGTAAGGATACACTTCGACGAGATACGAGACATG
>JAKEEW010000078.1 GCA_022616375.1 Sporichthyaceae bacterium | reverse complement strand
CTCGTCGAAGTGGGCCACCGGCGCGGCCGCCAGCATCTGCCGCACCGTGTCGGTGAACCCGCCCAGTCCGGCCGCGGTTGCCTCCACCATGCCGACCAGCGCGCCCGCGGAGACCGGGGCGCTGAGCAGGTCGGCCATCGCCTCGGCGGCCCGGGCCACCGGCAGGTGCTGTAGCCTGCCAGGTACGCCGCGACCGCCCGCAGCCGCGGCCCGTACTGGACTGGCGCGCCCACCCCGGCCGGTGCCGCCGCCATCGTCACCACCCCGCAGCCGCAGCGGCGATGCTCGATGCGGTGCTCGGTCACCCGCAGCGCCAGCGGCGGCACGTCGAAGACCTGACGGGCCTCCACCGAGACCACCTCGGCGACCCCCAGGTCCGCCCCGCACCCCCGACACCGGTCCGGGACGTGGGCCACCACCTCGTCCGGGTCCTCCACCTGCGCTAACGTGCGACCCGGATGCCCCGGCTGACCACCCGGGTCCCGGCCCGACGGCTCTCGCCGCGACCGCGGCGCAGGCCGCCGGAAGGCCTCCGCCGACGGTGGGGTGTTCGAGTTCCGCGACGAGCGCGACAACCGCGCCTCCAGCTCGGCCACCCGCGCCGACAGCCGCGCCACCGCCGCCCGCAACTCCGCGATCAGCGCATCCTGCTCGGCCACCCGCGCCAACAACCGCTCACGCGAGGGCACCACAGCATCGGACACGCTGACCTGCCACGGGAGGAAGACGCCGGTCAGCGCCACACGCTGCACCCCGAGCCACACAAGATCAAGCAGGCGGGCCGATCAACGGGCAAGAACCAGCTGAACAGTTACGACTTCTGTTGGGCGCGGCGTTGCCGGGAAGTCCGCCGCCGCACCGATGTCGTCGGCATCTTCCCCGACCGATCCGGCGTGATCCGCCTTGTCGGGGCCGTCCTCACCGAACAACACGACGAGTGGGCCGAAGGGTGCCGGTACCTCGGCCTCGACGTCCTCGCCCGATCCCGTGTCACCCCGGTCGCCACACCCGATCACGATACCGAGCAGGAGGCCATCCACCCGCGGCACTCACCGCCCAGAGTGCTGCCACCGAATCACCTGGTGTCCACTTCATCCATCACGACCCTGGACTGACCAGCTCGTCGGCCCCGCTCGTCGTACCTTCGCCACCGTCCGGCTGCGAACCAAGGTCACCAAGGACCCGGCAGCCGAGCCACCGGGCTGGCCATGATGGTGTTCAAGCTCATCAAGTCCGCCCAAGACCGCTGGCGTGCGGTCAACCCACCCCACTTGGTCGCGCTCGTCCGCGCCGGCGCCAGGTTCAGGAGTGGAGTGCTCATCGAACAGCCAGACGAGGTCCCCGCGTGATCAATCAAGACATGCCATCCGCAACTCTCAAGATTCCTCGCGTGCGGACCGCGCGCGCATCATCGGGGATCAGGTCCGATGTCGTAGAACGTCAAGGATGAAGTGTTCGTCCTCGTGGTGCACGAGCCCAGTCAAGTCCGGGTTCGACGTGAGGGTGCAATGGACGTTGTATCCGTCGTAGCCG
>JAKEEW010000531.1 GCA_022616375.1 Sporichthyaceae bacterium | reverse complement strand
TCGAGCGCAGCGCCGTCCACGACCCCGATCCGGGCCACTGGGAACCGCCGGGCCAGGCACATCTCGGTGAAGCGCAGCTCCGCGGAGCGCGGTACCGCGACGATCGCCCTGGCCGCGGATTCGGCGAACAGCACCACGAACGGGTCGAGCTCCTCGGGCAGCACGATCCGCGCCCCGATCCCGCCGATCAGGCAGCTCTCGACCAGCGCCTGGGCCAGCCCGCCGTCGGACAGGTCGTGCGCGGCCGACAGCATGGCGTCCCGGGATCCGGCAATCAGCAGCTCGGCCAGCGTCCGCTCGGCAGCCAGATCGACGACCGGCGGGCGCCCGCCGAGGTGGTCGTGGATCGCATGCGCCCATTCCGAGCCGCCCAGCTCGTCCGCGGTGGTCCCGAGCAGGAGCACGACGTCGCCGCCCCCGCCGAAGCCGGCAGGCGTCCGCCGGGTCACGTCGTCGATCACTCCGAGCACGCCCACGATCGGGGTTGGCAGGATCGCCACCGACCCGGTCTGGTTGTAGAAGCTCACGTTCCCGCCGGTCACCGGCACCCCGAGAGCCTGGCAGCCGTCGGCTAGCCCGCGTACCGCCTCTGCGAACTGCCACATCACGCCCGGATCCTCGGGCGAGCCGAAGTTGAGGCAGTTCGTCACCGCCAGAGGCCGCGCGCCGGTCGAGGCGACGTTGCGGTAGGCCTCGGCGAGCGCGAGCTGGGCGCCGGCATACGGGTCGAGCCGGGTATAGCGGCCGTTGCCATCGGTGGCCACCGCGACCCCGAGACCGCTGGCCGGGTCGACCCGGACCATCCCGGCATCAGCCGGCTGGGCGAGCACGGTGTTGCCCTGGACATATCGGTCGTACTGGTCGGTCACCCAGCTCTTGCCGCACAGGTTGGCCGACCCGACGAGCCCCAGCAGCGTGTCGCGAAGCTCGGCGCCGGTGGACGGACGGGCCAGCCGGGCGGCATCCGGGGCGTCGGCGACCAGCGCATCCTGATCGGTCGGGCGGGCGAACGGCCGCTGGTAGACCGGGCCCTCATGAGCTACGGTCCGCGGCGGCACGTCGACCACGACCTGACCGTGCCAGCTGATCACCAGCCGGCCACCGCGGGCCGCCTCGGCCGGGGTCACCCCGGTCACCTCGCCGATCACAACCGCCGGCACGTCCCACTTCGCACAGATCGCGAGGAACTCGGCCACGTCGCCGGGCGCCACGATCGCGCACATCCGCTCCTGCGACTCGCTGGTCAGCACCTCGTGCGGGGCCATCGACGGCTCACGCAGGTGCACCCGGTCCAGCTCGATCCGCATCCCACCGGTGCCGGCCGAGGCCAGCTCGGTGGTCGCGCAGGACAGCCCGGCACCGCCGAGATCCTGGATCCCGACCACGAGATCGCGCTCGAACAGCTCGAGCGAGCACTCGATCAACGTCTTCTCGGTGAACGGGTCGCCGACCTGGACGCTCGGCTTCTTCGCGGCCGAGTCGTCGCCAGCCGAGCCGCCGCTGTCGAACGTGGCCGAGGCCAGCACCGATACCCCGCCGATGCCATCCCGACCGGTCTTGGCGCCGTACAGCACGACCCGGTTGCCCGGCCCCGAGCCCTTTGCCAGCTTGATCGCGTCGGCCCGGAGCACGCCCACGCACAGCGCGTTGACCAGCGGGTTACCGGCGTACGAGGGGTCGAACACCACCTCGCCGCCGATGGTGGGCAGGCCCAGGCAGTTGCCGTAGCCGCCGATCCCGGCGACCACGCCGGGCAGCACCCGGCCGGTGTCCGGCGCGTCCAGCGGTCCGAACCGCAACGGGTCGAGCACGGCCACTGGGCGGGCGCCCATCGACAGGATGTCCCGCACGATCCCGCCGACCCCGGTGGCGGCGCCCTGGTACGGCTCGACGAACGACGGATGGTTGTGCGACTCGATCTTGAACGTGACCGCCCATCCCTGGCCGATGTCGACCACGCCGGCGTTCTCCCCCATCCCGACCAGCAGGGCGTCGCTGCGCGGTGCCTTGTCGGCGAACTCCCGCAGGTGCACCTTGGACGACTTGTAGGAGCAGTGCTCGCTCCACATCACCGAGTACATGGCCAACTCGCACCCGGTGGGCCGGCGGCCGAGTAGGTCGCGGATCCGGGCATACTCGTCGTCGGCCAGGCCCAGGTCGGCGTACGGCTGGACCAGGTCGGGCGTAGCGGCCGCGTGCTCGACCGGGTCCAACTGGCCGGGATCCGACCCGCCGGGATCCGTCACGGCCGGATTCCACCCGGCAG
>JAKEEW010000530.1 GCA_022616375.1 Sporichthyaceae bacterium | reverse complement strand
TGGATCGGCGCGGTCAGGACTCTGCTGGTTGGCGCTCTGGTCGCCGCTGGCGGCTTCGTCGCGGTGGCGCTGGGTCAGCAGTGGGAAGTGGCGGTGGCCGGCTTCCGTGCTGGTCGGGCGGGCTGGGTCTGTCAATGGTCGTGCCACTGACGTTCTCTGCTGCGGACGCGCTCGACCCAGGCGGCACCGGTACGGTGATCGCCAAGGTGAACCTGTTCAACTACGCGGGCGTGATCGTCGGGTCGGTGATCATCGGGGTCTTGGCCGGCACTGTGGACGAGGCCGGCCACTTGGACGCCGGCCGGTTGCGCTCGGCTTCCGCCGTACCGACCGTCCTGGGTTTGTTGATCATGGTGTTGGCGCCGGCATTCCGGGTCGTCGACAGGGTCCGGGCGCGGGACATGGCGGCCTTGTACAGCGGTCCCTCCAGCGCATGAGTGGGCAGCGCACGGATCACTGATCGGATCGTGCGACTGGTCAGCGTGGCGGCCAGGTCGGTCGCCGGTAGTCCCGGCCAGCCGTACATGCGGCGCGCCCAGCTCGGCAGCAGGCCGAACGCGTACGCCGATACGCCGAGCCACAGTGGTCGTACCGGCGTCCAGCCCAGACCCCACGGCATCGTCGGGAACGCGAGGAACCGGGCCATGGCGTGGGCATCGGCACTGGCGCGGAGCGTCGGTCGCATCGACTGGAAGTAGTCCTCGATGCCCGCGGAGTTCGATGGCACGTCGTCGCGGTCGAGCCCGACCAACTCGACCACCGCCCGCTGTTCGTCGTAGTAACGGTCCACTTCGGACGCGCTGAGCCCAAGCCCGGCCCGTTGAGCTGTGCTGCAGAACGACTCGGTCGCGGTCACGTAGATCCAGCGGAGCAGGTCGGCCTCGTCGACCCGGAACGATGCACCGGTGTCGGGGTCGGTGCCACCGAGGCGGGCATGGATGCGGCGCACCCGCGAGCCTGCCTGCGCCGCGGCCGCGGAGTCGCCGTAGATCACCTGACCATAGAAACGCGCGGTCCGGATCAGCCTTCCCCACGGGTCCTCGCGGAAGTTCGAGTTCTGCACGACACCGGCCAGTGCCTTCGGGTGCAGACTCTGCAGCAGCAGTGCCCGGTACCCGGCGAACCAGAGGATGGGCTCTGCGTGCAATCGCCAGGTCACACTGTCGGGTCCGAACAAGCCCAGATCACCAAAAGACGTGGCCACCAGTACAGGGTGCCACGAAGTGGGGGCTGAGCCGGGGCGGCCAGTGCGCTGGCTGATCCTGGCAGTGGGCGTACAGTGCCCAGAAGGTGACCTCGGCCACGTCGATGACGAAACCGTTGCTCGCGGAGGGCTCCAGACCCGGGGGCCTCGCCCACGACACAGTCGACGTCGCCGATTGCACCGCAGCCGCGGCAGACCACCTGGGGTTGTTCAGATTGGGCGCGGGCTGAACCTGGTCGACCCCCGGGTGCGTGTGGGAAGTCAGGCCCGAGCCGTCAGGCACAGCGCGGAGGGCCGCGGATGCGTACCCTGACCAAAG
>JAKEEW010000077.1 GCA_022616375.1 Sporichthyaceae bacterium | reverse complement strand
GATCGTGCTGCCGTTGTCGGCGACGTCGTAGCAGTAGTTCATCGTGTTGCCGCGGCCGTCGGTGGTCGAGGCGCGGTTGCCCTGGGCATCGTAGGTGTGTGTCTCCACCGCCCACTCGCTGTCCACGGGCGGCGGCGGGCTGAGCGCCTGCTCCCAGACCTGCACCTCGGCCAGGTGGAGCCAGTTGGTGCCCCGCAACTGGACCTTGACGTACCGCCCGGTGCGGTCGACCGGGATCGCCACGTTCTCTTTCACCGGCCCGGCCACGTAGTACGCTTGCCAGTTCGTCCCGTCGTCGGAGACCTTCAGGTCGAAGTCGGCCAGCCGCTCGGAGGCGGCGTCGGTGCGGTTCCACACCACCACGTGGCCGATCGGCTGGACCGCCTGCAAATCCACCTGCCACCAGGCCTGCGCGTCCTGGTTGGTGTGGCTCACCGAGTTGCCCGCCCAGAGCCCGTTGGTGGCGCCGTCCACCGCCCGCGCCGCCGCCCCGCCGCAGCAGGTGCTGGACTGGCTGGCCGGTTTGCCCTCGGCCAGGTGCGGGCTGGGCGGCTGGAGCTGGTCCCAGACCTCCACCTCCGGCAGGCACAGGTAGTTGGTGCCCCGCAACTGGACCTTGACGTACCGCCCGCCGCGGTCGATCGACACGCTCAGGCTCACCCCGCTGATCGGCCCGGCCACGTAATAGTTCTGCCAGGTGGTCCCGTCGTCGGAGACCTTCACGTCGAAGTCCTGGAGCCGGCTCGGCACGTCGTTGAACTTGTAGAGCACCACTCGGCCGATGTACCGGACCGCCCCGAGGTCGACCTGCCACCAGGCCTGGGCGTCGTTGTTGGTGTGGGCCACCGAGCCGCCGCTCCAGTTGCCGTTGGGGTTGCCGTCCACCGCCCGCCCGGCCGTGGCCCCACTGTAGGTACTGGACTGGCTGGCCGGCTTGCCGCGGGCCAGGTTGGCCGGCGGCGGCACGCCCCCGCTCGGCGTGCGCACCCGCTTGGTCAGACGCCCCTGGGCGTCGTAGCTGTCCTGGACCTGCCCGACCGAGGTCGGGGTGAGCGAGGCCGGCGGGTTGGTGACGGTGGTGATCGACCCGCCGTCGGCGGTGCCCAGGTACGCGAAGCTCCATTGCTTGCCGGTCGCCAGCCCCCGGGCATCCTGCTGGGTCGCCACCCGCCCGAGCAGATCGTACGTGTTGGTCAGCGCCACGTTGTTGCGGGCGTCGGTGAGCGTCTTGATGCGGGTGCTCACGATCGGCGTGCCGGCCGAGGACGTGGCGTCCTCGTAGGCGTACTGGGTCAGCTTGCCTCGCGGTCCGTAGCCGAGGTCAGCCGCCCGTAGCCGTCGTAGCCGAACTGCACGCTCCGGGCCGGGCTGAGCCAGTCTTGGACCGTGACCACCTTGCCGGTGGCCCCGCCGCTGCTCCCGTAGACGAGCGTCAGGCTGCCTCGCCCGGCCGGGTCCGCGACCCCGCTGAGCTGGCCCGAGCCGTTGTAGGTCAGGGTAGAGGTGTTGCCGTGGCGGTCCTTCAGTTGGGTCAGCCCGCCGCCGGTCGCGAAGCTCCAACTGCTCTGGTCCTTGTGGGTCAGCGTGTAGGTCCCATCGCCCTGCTTCACCAGCGTGGCCGGGAAGTCGGCCGGGCCGATGTAGCCGCCGCCGGCCTGAGCCACGAAGGTGACGTTGCGGCCCTGGGGGTGCTCCAGCACCACGTCCCACAGCCCGCCCACCGCCTGG
>JAKEEW010000076.1 GCA_022616375.1 Sporichthyaceae bacterium | reverse complement strand
CCGCGAAGGCCAATGCCACCGGCGATACCGCGGAGCCGCACGTGGACAGCACCCGGCCGCAGAAGTAGCGCCGAAACGCCCGGTTACGCCACAGCCGAACCGCGGCCGCGTTCCGCGCCGCGCCCAGCCGCAGCCCCATCGACGCCTCCCCACATCCGCGTGCCATCGAGGACGACCGACCCAGGTTGCTACACCAGCCACGCCGGCGTCCGGATGACACGCCGCACAGTCACCCCCGCCCGGAGGACGGTGGATGATCTTTGGATACCCAGCCGCCGGTGGCGGTCCGGGTGTACCAGCGAGGCTTGATGCCGGAGTAGTCCACACCGGGCAAGCGCTCAACTTGATCAAGCGATACCAGCTCTGCCAGCCCGTCCTTCGAAGCGCCCACCCGGACGATCTCGGCCTCCCAGCCGCGATCTTCCGACCACGACCGCCCGGTGATCACCGCGTCGATGACGGTGCCGTCGCCAAGGCGGACCCGGCACGGCCGCCGATGAGGGTATTCGTTGCCATCCGCTGACACAGCGCAGAGCATAGACCATTCCTCGAACACATGTTCGATCACCTGCGGTCTGTGTTCTACGGCGGAATCGGATCGGTCAGGCGCCTCGAATGATGTCGGAGGCCTTGCGCATGCGGGTTGTCGGAGCCTGTTTGGTCCGCGTGGTGGCTAGACATGATCGCGTTTGGGTCGGCTGAAGCCGGTGCCGCTGATCTGCGGTTTGTCCCAAAACGGGGCTCTGCGGGGTGTTGGTGGGTGGAAGGGCCTTCAACGAGGTCCACGAAGGAGTCGGATGGGAAGCAGTTTCTGGAGGTGCCGTGGTAGCAAGCGCCCTACTGGCCCGGCGCGCGAACCCGACGTCGCCGGGACGCCGGTCGCGGGTTCGCCGATGGCTGACGCCGAGGAGCCGGTGCCGGTGACCGTGTGGCCGCTGCCGGCCGGGCCGGGCGGATTCCGTAGTTGCCGGGGTCGGGCGGGCGGGTCGGCGGATCGGCCGATGACTGGTGTGCTTGCCCGGGTGCTGGCCTGCTACGCCCGGCCCGGGACCCGAGTGCTGGTCGACGTTTTCGGCGCGCGGCCGGCACCAGAGGGTGCGGAGCGCGGGGGCGCCGGGCAGGCGGACCTGATCGTGGTCGTGCCCGACCCGTCCGATCCTGCCGCGGTTGTGGAGGCGTACCGCCACCTCCTCGGGCCAGCAGGTCTGCTGGCGGTGGTGTTGCCGTCGACCATCGATGTCGACATCACAATTATCATCGCTGCGGCGCGGGCGGCGGGTCTGCGTTACCTGCAGCACAACGTGGCATTCCCGGCCAACGCAGGTGGGGCGCCGGCGAGCGTAGCCGGCGGTCGCGCATGCCGGGTTGGTCGCCTACACCGGCGGGTCCACACCGATGTGCTCGTCTTCGCCACACCTTCGCGCCTGGCGGACCCAGCTGGCTCGCCGAAGGCTGGGGACACCGATGGTTGAGCACCCGATGTCGCCGGTGTCGGTGTGGGCGAGTGCACAGTCCAGCGCCCGCGCGCAGCGACGCGACCGGTACGTGCCGGCCTCGGTCAGGCATCCGGCCAAGATGCTGCCGGCGGTCGCCGCGCGAGCAATCGCCCACTACAGCGAACCGGGTGGTCTGGTGTTGGATCCGATGTGCGGCATCGGCACCACCTTGGTGGAGGCGGTGCACCAAGGTCGGGATGGGATCGGGGTGGAGTGTGAGCCGCGCTGGTCCACGCTCGCGGTGGCCAACCTGCGCCACGCCCGCGCGCACGGCGCCGTGGGCAGCGGGCTGGTGGTGACCGCGGACGCGCGGCGTCTACCCGGTCCGTTGGCCCCGGTGTACACCGGGCGGGCGGCGCTGTTGCTCACCTCACCGCCGTACGGGCCCAGCGTGCACGGCCAGGTCCGCACCGGCTCCGGTCGCGGTGACGGGCTGGTCAAGTACCACAACACCTACGGCGATACTGAAGGCAACCTGGCCCGCCAGCCGCTGCCGGTCCTGCAGGCCGGGCTTGTTCAGATCCTGTGCGGCAGCCTGCCGCTGCTGCGCCCCGACGCCCACGTGGTGATCACGGCCCGGCCGTATCGCCGCCGCGGGGAGCTGGTCGACTTCCCCGGTGCGGTGATCGACGCCGCTCGAGCCGCCGGGCTGGAGCTGGTCGAACGGTTGGTGGCCTGTTTGGCCGGGCTGGACGGTGAGCGGGTCATCCCTAGGGCGTCGTTCTTCCAACTCGAACATAT
>JAKEEW010000529.1 GCA_022616375.1 Sporichthyaceae bacterium | reverse complement strand
TTCGCCATGACTGCGCGTACGTACCAGGTCCGCACCTACGGGTGCCAGATGAACGTGCACGACTCGGAGCGGCTGTCCGGGCTGCTGGAGGATGCCGGTTACGTTCGCGCGGCCGACGGCGAGACCCCCAACGTTGTGGTGTTCAACACCTGCGCGGTGCGGGAGAACGCCGACAACCGGCTGTACGGCAACCTCGGCCACCTAGCCCCGGTCAAGGCCGAGCATCCGGGTATGCAGATCGCGGTCGGCGGCTGCCTGGCGCAGAAGGACCGCGGCGAGATCGTCCGGCGCGCTCCGTGGGTCGATGTGGTGTTCGGCACCCACAACATCGGGTCGCTGCCGGTGCTGCTGGAACGGGCTCGGATCGCCGGCGAGGCGCAGGTAGAGATCCACGAGTCGCTCGAGGTCTTCCCGTCCACGCTGCCGACCCGGCGCGAGTCGGCCTACGCGGCCTGGGTCGCCATCTCGGTCGGCTGCAACAACACCTGCACGTTCTGCATCGTCCCGGCGTTGCGTGGCAAGGAGAAGGACCGCCGGCCCGGCGAGGTCCTGGCCGAGATCGAGGCGCTCGTCGCCCAGGGCGTACTGGAGATCACGCTCCTCGGCCAGAACGTGAACTCCTACGGTGCCGACTTCGCAGACCGCGGTGCCTTCCCGGCACTGCTACGTGCATGCGGGGCGATCGACGGTTTGGAGCGGGTCAGGTTCACCAGCCCGCACCCGCGCGACTTCACCGATGACGTGATCGCCGCGATGGCCGAGACCCCGAACGTCATGCCGCAACTGCACATGCCGCTACAGTCCGGCTCGAACGCGGTGCTGCGGGCGATGCGCCGGTCCTACCGGCAGGACCGTTACCTCGGCATCATCGAGCGGGTCCGGGCCGCGATCCCGGACGCGGCCATCACGACCGACATCATCGTCGGCTTCCCCGGCGAGACCGAGTCCGATTTCGAGGACACCCTGCACGTGGTGCGCGAGGCCAGGTTCGCCGGCGCGTTCACGTTCCAGTACTCGCCGCGCCCCGGCACCCCGGCGGCAGCCATGGCCGACCAAGTGCCCAAGGCCGTGGTCCAGGAGCGGTACGACCGGCTGATCGCGCTCCAGGACGAGATCGCCTGGGCGGAGAACCGCGGCCAGCTCGGCCGGGTGGTCGAGCTGCTGGTGTCCGAGGGCGAGGGCCGCAAGGACGAGGCCAAGCACCGGATGTCCGGCCGGGCCGCGGACAACCGGCTGGTCCACTTCACGCCGGGCGCCGACCTCGCGGTGCGGCCCGGCGACCTGGTCACGGTAGAGATCAGTTACGCGGCGCCGCATCACCTGGTCGCCGACGGTCCGGTGCTCGGAGTGCGGCCGACCAGAGCCGGCGACGCCTGGCAGGCCCGGCAGGCGCAGGCGGTTGCCGTCACGACGGCGCAGCCGATCGGCCCGGGCAGGCCGGTGCTGGTCGGAATGCCGGCCGTCCGCGCCGGCGCGGGTCGTTAGGCGTCCTTCAGCTTGTCCTAGCCCCAGTTTCCTGGATAAGTTGATCTTGGGTGTGTTTCCGCAGGCAGGATGGGGTGGCGGGGGTCGTGGCGGCTATGACCTAACTGCGCGGCGCC
>JAKEEW010000528.1 GCA_022616375.1 Sporichthyaceae bacterium | reverse complement strand
ACAACACCTACCGACCCCACTCCGCCCTCGGCATGCTCAGCCCGACCGAATACGCCCGACGGTGGACCGAACACCAACCACAGCTCTCATAACAGGTGGACCGATCAACGGGGTCCGGTCACAGTTAACATGCCGCCGTGAGAGATCGCGAGCCATAAGAGTTGTACAATTCTGCGCATGAGCGAGATGCCGATCAGTGAAGCCCGCGAGCACCTCGGCGAGGTCGTTGGCCGAGCACGCTACGCGAAGCAGGAGACCATCCTGACGCACTACGGACAGCCCGTTGCCGTGGTGATCTCCATTGAGAAGTACCAGAAGCTCACCAAGGGCCATGAGGAGGTTCCCGAGTACGAGCTTCCGTCTGAGATCATCGCGCAGATCGACGAAGGCCGTCGTCATCCTGAGCGCAGGACACCTCGCCCCCGTCGGGCTGGTCCGAGCGCCACGAGCTGATGGCCAGCATTGCGTTCGACCCCCAGCCGCACGAGGCGTATGCCGCGCTGGAGAAGGGCGTTGGCGAGCGGCTTCTCGACGCCATTGCCGCAGCCTTAGACCGCCTGGAGGCCGATCCCGGAGACGCCGCCGTTCGCCGCAGATCGTTTAGGGATGGGCTGTGGGGCATCCCGGTACGAGACCGAACCGAGGATGGGCTCATCATTTGGGAGTACTACACACACGAGCAGGACATGGTTGTGGTCCACTACCTCGGCCCCGATCCGTTCGCCTAGCTAGGTGCCAGTCCGCCGACGCGCGCAGTTGGCGTTCGAGCGTATCGAGTAGTTCGCGGACCCCGGCGGGCTGCACGTGTCGCGGGTATTGACCTGATTCGCAGTGATCAGTACGGTTCGGCCTGACCCAGTTGTGTCGCTCCCGCCGCGGGGGAGCTGATGGCCATGTCCGGTTCGATGCGTTCTCAGTTATGGAACTCCACCTGGACCTGGCGGCATGTCGGCCGGCGACTCGCGGTGATAACCGCGGTGGCCCTCGTGGCCGGTGGCGTGGGGACCGCGGAGGCCGTCGCCGGGCAGCCGGCCCGGTCGGCACCCGTCGCGCCGAAGGAGCTCCCGGCCGAGGCCGAGGACATTTCCTCCGCACTGCTGCTCGCGCAGATTCGCGGCGAGCGCATCGAGGTGCTGTCCAAACGGACCGAGACGTCCACGACCTGGGCAAACCCGGACGGGACTCTGACCAGCGAGACCGCGTCCGGCCCGATCCGGGTCAAGCGGGACGGGGTCTGGCGGCCGATCGACATGGACCTGGTGGCCGTCAACGGTGAGCTTCGACCGAAGGTGGCCCCAAGCGACGTCGCGTTATCCGCCGGTGGCGGGCGGCCTTTCGCCCTGCTGCGGAGGGGGCAGCAGTCGATCGGGCTGAACTGGGCAACCGCCCTGCCGGTCCCGGTAGTCAGCGGCAACACGGCGACCTACCGGGACGTCGTGGTGAACGGTGACCTCGTGGTGACCGCGCTGAAGACCGGGTTCTCCGAGTCGCTGGTGCTGCGTGAGCGCCCGTCCGGGCCACTGGAGATCCGGCTGCCGTTGAGCCTGGTCGAACTGTCGCTGGAGAAGCAGGCCAACCGGTCGTTCCGGCTCGAGGACGCCCGCGGCAATCGGCTCTCGGCGTTCCCCCCGCCGCAGATGTGGGACTCCAGCACCCACCCGCTCTCCGGTGAGCCGGCGCATCAGCGGGATGTCGCGACCGTGCTGGAAACCGGTCCGGACGGTCCAGCTCTGGTGCTGCGCCCCGACGCGGACTTCCTCGCCGATCCCGCGCTGACCTACCCGGTGACCATCGACCCGACCCTGGCACCGACCACCGACACCTGGGTGGCCACCAACTACCCGACCAGCCAGATCGGATCGGTGGAGCTGAAGGCCGGGACCTACGACAGCGGCACCACCAAGGCGCGCTCCTACGTGAAGTTCGACACCTCCAGCTTCGCCGGCACGAAGATCGTGGACGCCGACTTCAAGCTGTGGTCCTACTGGTCCTCGACGTGTTCGACCTCGAGCTCGGGTGTGCAGGTCCGCCGGATCACCCAGAACATGGACTACGCGGACATCACCTGGTCCAGCCAGCCGACCACGACAAGCACCGGCGCGGTGACCTCGAAGACCGCTCTGGGCTACAACTCGTCCTGCCCGGACGGCTGGATGATCTGGGACATCGACACGATCGCCCAGGCCTGGGCGGACGGCTCGGCAAACTACGGCGTGCAGGTCAAGGCGGTCACCGAGACGGACTCGCTGACCTGGCGGCGCTACAACTCGGCCAACTACGTGTCGGGCACCGGCTCCACCGAACCGAAGCTGGTGGTCACGTACAACACTGCACCGGCGACCGGCACCGGGCTGAAGGCGGTGCCGGGCACGACCGGCAGCCCGCAGTACGTCACGAGCCTGACCCCGACCCTGTCCTACACCGCGTCGGACCCCGACGGCGGCACGCTGACTGGCAGGTTCGAGCTGTGGGAGGGCTCGACCCTGGTCTACACCAAGGACGTCACCGGGGTGCCGAGCGGGCAGGCGGCCACCTGGGTGGTGCAGTCCGGCCTGCTCGTCGAGGGCCACACCTACAAGTTCCGGACCAAGTCCTACGACGGCACGCTGTGGTCCACCGCCTGGTCGAGCTGGTTGACCTTCACGGTCGACAAGACGCCGCCCGGCACGCCGTTCGTCTCCTCGACCGACTACCCGGCCGACGGTGTGGGCCACGGCGACGTGGGCGTGCCCGGCTCGTTCACCTTCAGCCCGGCGGTTGGCACCACCGACCTGGCCGCCTATCGCTACGTTCTCGGCGCCGCCGCCGAGGTGCGGGTGACCGCAACCGGTACGAAGACGGTGACGATCACGCCGACGGTCGGCGGCCAGCAGACGCTGACGGTGCGCGCTGAGGACAACGCGGGCCAGATCTCGCCCATCGCGGCGACCCACATCTTCATCGTGGGATCAGCCGAGCTCTTGCAGCCGCTCGACGGCGCGACCGTGGCCAAGCGGACCAAGCTCGAGCTCTACACGTCGGCGAGCCTGACCAAGGTGGAGTTCAGGTACCGGCGTGGGCCCGGCGCCGCGGAGGCCTCGATCCCGCTGGCGAACCTGCTGCGCAACGACGGGACGCCGGTCTCGACCGGGCTCGCACCGAAGGTGCTGATCTCCGAGCTGGGCAGCAAGACGGCGCTGTGGAACACCCTGGACACCCTCGGCTCGGTCGGCGGCGTGGTCCAGGTGCAGGCCTGGTTCTACACCGACACCGACGTGACCCCGTCCAAGACCTCCCCGTGGAAGACGATCACCGTTGACCCGAACGGTGACGTCGGCGAGACCGCCGAGGTCGGTCCCGGCGAGGTCAACCTGCTCACTGGGGACTACTCGGTGGACTCCACCGACGTGGAGGAGTTCGGCCTGGCGGTGGGCCGGGTCTCCTCCTCGCGCAGCCCGACCCACGGCTGGCTCCGGCAGGGCGAGCGGCTGACCGCGAACGTGCAGCAGGTCGGCACCGACACGACCGGGTTTAACGCCGGCAACTCCACAATTGCCCGCTCGACGGCGCGTGGGCATGACAGCTCGGACTCGCTGCTCATCACGTCGTCCGGCGGTGGAACGAACTACAACGCGTACGCCGGACTTGCCCGAGGCGGCGCGCTGTTCTTCGCCGGCACCCAGCCAGGCCGCACGTACCGGCTGACCGGCTGGGAGTATGTCCCATCGGCGACCGGGCTGACCGGCGTGAACGGCACGTACGGGCTGCGGATGGTCGTCTTCTTCGTGACACCGGGCGGTACGACCTGGGTGGTCTCGCCGAAGGCGACGTACACCGACGCCTGGCAGGAGCTGACGCTGGACTACACCGTGCCGGCCGACGCCACGGAGTCCTACATCTGGCTGCATAACGGCCATCCGACATCCGGTATGCAGACCTTCTGGGATGACCTGTCGCTGACCGAGATCGTGGCGCCGTTCGGCCCGGAGTGGGCCGGCGGCCCGGCCGCGGGGGTGGCGGACACCGAGTACGCCTCGCTGCGCTTCCCCGACTCCGACATCGCGCAGATCACCTCGGTCGGCGGCGGCTGGGTGACGTTCGCCCGCAGCAGCGCGGACGGCAGCTTCTTCCCCGAGCCGGGCGCGGAGGGCTTCACCCTGACCGAGCAGTCGCCGGGCGTATACCGGCTGACCGAGCTGGACGGCACGGTGACCGAGTTCACCAAGCCGACCGGCACGACCGTCTACACGCCGTCCGCGACGTGGACGGTCGACCAGCGCTCCACCACCCAGTACGTGTACGACACGACCGACAGCCGGGCCCTGGTCACCCGGGTGATCGCCCCGGTCGAGCCGGGCGTGGACGACGCGAACAGCTGCACCGCCGCGACCCCGGCCCGCGGCTGCGAGGTGCTGGAGTACACCTACGCCACCACCACGACCGCGGCCGGCGGCACGTTCGGCGACTTCGCCGACCGGGTGAAGTCGATCAAGGTCTGGTCCTGGGACCCGGTCGCGTCGGCGGTCAACTCGGTGGAGGTGGCGACCTACCGCTACGACACCGCCGGGCGGCTGCGCGAGGTGTGGGATCCCCGCCTGTCACCCGCGCTGAAGACGGCGTACGAGTACGACTCCAGCGGCCGGGTCATCACCTTGACCCCGGCCGGTGAGCTGCCGTGGCGCTTCGACTACGGACCGGCCGGCTGGGACCTGCACCCGGGCCGGCTGCTGAAGGTGCGCCGCGACGCGCTCGTCGCGGGCACCGTCGGCACGCTGGACGGGGAGATCGCGACCAGCGTGGTCTACGGCGTGCCGCTGCTGAAGTCCCTCGGCGGCCCGTACGACCTGAACGGCTCCGCGGTCGCCGCGTGGGGGCAGACCGACGCGCCGATCGACGTGACGGCGATCTTCGGTCCGGAGTCGCCGCCGGCCACCCACACCGCCACCGCCACCGTTCCGGGCACCAACGGCTACGGGTCGGCGACCGTGCACTACCTCAACGCCAACGGGCAGGAGGTCAACGTCGCGACGCCGGGTGGCTACGTTGACACCGCGGAGTACGACCGGTTCGGCAACGTGGTGCGGACCCTGGACGCCACCAACCGGCTGCTGGCGCTCGGGCAGCTGGCCGACACCGCGCTGCAGACCCGCTGGCTCGACGAGCTCGGCCTGACGGCCTCGCCGGCCACGGTACGGGCCGACCTGCTGTCCACCCGGCACCGCTACAGCCCGGACGGCCTCGACCTGCTGGAGAGCACCGGGCCACTCACGTCGATGGTGCTGACCAGGGAGCTGGTCGCCTCCGGTCTGCCGACCCTGGCGGCGGGCACGGTGATTCGCGGCCGCTCGCACGTGCTCACCGCGTACGACGAGGGCAAGCCGAGCGGGCAGAACTACCACCTGCCCACCACGGTCACCGAGAGCGCCGTGGTCGTCGACCCGGTCGGCTACCCCGACGCCGACCCGGCGGTGACCACCCACGCGTACAACGCGGAGAAGGGCGGCACCTCCGGCTGGGACCTGCGGATGGCCACCACTATCAACGTGGACGCCGGCTCGGGTGGGGCGCAGATCAAGGCCTACGCGGTCTTCGACGCGCAGGGCCGGGCGACCAAGTCCTACCGGGTCGGGGCCAGCGGCACCGACGCCCGCACCGTGGTGGCGATCTTCTACACCGCGGGTACGAACCCGGACGACGCGGCCTGCGGGAACCGGCCGGAGTGGGCCGGGCAGCCGTGTGTGGTCAAGCCGGCCGGGACCATCACGACGTCCGACGGGACGGCGCTGCCCGCGGGCATGCCCAACGAGCTGCCGCTGCGCCGCACCGATGCGTACTCCCGCTGGGGCGAGGCGTCGCAGATCAGCGAGACCGCGAACGGCCAGACCCGGACGACGGTGACCACGTTCGACGCCGCGGACCGGATCGCGTCGGTGTCGATCAGCGGCGACGGCGGTACCGCGCTGCCGGCGGTGACCACGCAGTACGACCCGGCCACCGGGGACGTGGTCAAGACCATCGCCGGCGGGGTCGAGGTCTCCCGCACGTTCGACCAGCTCGGGCGGCTGCTGTCCTACACCGACGCGGACGGGGCCACAACCTCGAACGAGTTCGACCGGTACGGCAAGCCGACCAAGGTCACCGACCCGACCGGGTTCGCGACCTTCGGCTACGACTACACGGCCGAGCCGCGCGGGTTCCTCACCTCGGTGACCGACAGCGTCGCGGGCACGTTCTCGGCTATCTACGGGCCGGACGGGCAGATCGTCAGCCAGACCTACCCGGGTGGGATCGTCCGCGCCGACACCCTGGACCCGACCGGTGCCCCGGTGGCGCGCACCTACACCGCGCCGGGCGGGGTGACGCTGTGGTCGGAGTCGGTGGTGGAGAACACCTTCGGGTTGTGGACCAGCCGGACCGGCACGTTCGGCCAGCGCAGCTACGGCTATGACCGGACCGGCCGGCTGACCAGGGTCGATGACACCGAGCCCGGCGGGAACTGCACGGTCCGGGTGTACGGCTACGACGCGCGGACCAACCGCGCCAGCCAGCGGTCCACGCTGACCCCGGGCAGCTGCGTGGACGGCGGGGTGAACACCTCCTTCGGCTACGACACCGCCGACCGGCTGCTGGCCACCGCGTACGGCTCGGACGGGTTCAACCGGACCGTGTCGGGCGGGTGGGGAACCGCGGATGTCGGCGGCGCCTGGTCGAACTCCGGGCCGGCGGCGGACTTCTCGGTCGACGGCAGCGCGGCGCGGGCGGTGCTGGCGGCCCCGGCGGTGGGCCGGCACGGGACCCTGCCCTCGGCGTCGACCACCGACTCGGACACCACGTTCACGGTGGCCGCGGACAAGCTGGGCACCGGCAACGGGATCTACGTCGCGGCGAACGGGCGCGACGTCGCCGGGGTGGGCAAGTATCTGAGCCGGGTCAAGCTGGCGCCCACCGGCACGGTCACGCTGATGCTGATGTGGGCGGACACCGCGGGTGTCACCACGAACCTGACCAGCGAGTTGACGGTGCCGGGGTTGACCTACGCGCCGGGGACGCAGCTGCGGGTGCGGTTGCAGGTCACCGGGGTGTCCCCGACCACGCTGAAGGCCAAGGTGTGGGCCGACGGAACCGCCGAGCCGGCGACCTGGCAGCAGACCGCGACCGACTCGACAGCGGGGCTGCAGGTGGCCGGTCAGGTCGGCTTCTGGTCCTACCTGTCCGGGTCGGCGACCAACGCGCCCATCGCGCTGACGGTGGACAACTTCGGCAGCGTCAGCTCCGCCGCGTACGGCTATGACGGGTTCGGCCGGGTCACCACCACCCCGGCCGGGATGGCGGTGGAGTACTTCGTCAACGACCTGGTGCAGCGGCAGACCCTGGCCGAGCAGCGCCAGTCCTGGACGGTGGACCCGACGCACCGGTTCCGCACGTTCACCACCGAGAGCTTCGTGGGCGGGGCGTGGGCCGAGGCCAACACGAAGATCAACCACTATGGGGATGACTCGGACTCCCCGCGCTGGATCGTCGAGGACCCGACCCAGGGCAGCATCACCCGAAACGTGGCGGCCTTCGACGGGCTGGCCGCGACCACCTCGGCGACCGGGGACGTGCAGATCCAGCTCGCCGACCTGCACGGGGACCTGGTGCGGGTGGTGGCCCCGGACCTGTCCACGGTGGAGAGCTACAGCTTCGACGAGTT